>DRHE01000317.1 GCA_011049745.1 Spirochaetales bacterium
AGATGGAAACCCGCCTGGAAATCGAAAACTGAAAAATACATTTAGCGTTAGGATTTAGCTTTGGGAGTGATTTTTTTCAGGCTTTTATATACCGCGTAAAGGGGAAAATCAAGTTTTCTTGCCTTGCCCAGCTTATGAATATGCTGTGATTTATCGCCACTGCCCTTTAAATACCTCTGAAATTGCCTTTCTTTTCTCTTTATACGTTTAAAATCGAACTTACCTTCCAACAGCTTGATAAAGTGAGCAGCTTCCTCTTTCTGAGATTCACTGAGCTCTTGTTCTATTGGTTCCAGGATCTGCCTGATTACTTCATTGATACTGCTTGATTCATTCTGATGAAGTATCTTTTCAACCTGTTTCACAAATGGGCTCTGGCGAAAAGTGATCTTATCGACAGCCGATCTTAAAACAAGTCGTTTTTTCGTAGCTTTTTCGGAAGAAATATCCTTTCTGCCGAGCAGATAATAGAGCAATACTGATACACCAAGGGAGATAGCGATCTCATCGATCAGGGGAATGGGATCCCGTATTACAAATGAAAGAAAGAAATAGGCAATAACAAAAACAGCGGCGGAGATCAGGAATTTAGGAATAAAACGAATGTCTGCCAGCCAGCGTTTTACACCTGTCTCGATCTCACGATAAAGCTCATTACGGAAGAGGGTGAGAGCCTCTACCCGCGGTTCTCTGCCGTATCTTCCTATTACCTCGGCGTTCTCCATCTGGGCAATAAGTTTATCCGGATTGCTGAGGGAGTGAAGAAAGAGGGATTGCCCATCACTTCGAAAAATATGAAAGATATATATCTTCTCTTTTTGTTGATTGTTTTCCATGGTTCTAAATCTAAAATAATGCCGCGTAGATAATGTGTCAAGCAGTAGGTATAATTATTTCCTCTATTACCGCCCTGTTTCTACCCGGATAAGTTTATCCACATTTACGCTGTAAGAACCTGAATCCTCCGCCACTTTTCCAGAGAGGATAAAGAGGCCACCGCCATTAATGAGCGGGAAAAAACGGTTGAAAGAAGCGGGAAAAAAAACGGTTTCAAAAATTGAATAGCTGTCTTCAAAGCTGACAAAGACCATGGACTCCCTGTTCCTGGTGACCACCTCTTTTCCCGTTACCCAGAGACCGGCCAGAGTACCCCGCCTGTTTATATAGCGAGGAATCTCTCTGGAGGAAATAAAGCGCACCGCCTTTGTCTGAATCACCGCATGGGCGATCCTCCTGCGGAAGAGCGAAAGGGGATGAAGCGAAACCAGCAGGCCCAGAGTACGCACCTGATCCAGCAGTTTCCGCGGCTCAGTATAATCCCCGATAGAGCGCGGAATGGGAGGATGGCGAAAAAGGGTATTTCCCTTATCCAGCCGGGAAAAGGCCCAAAATAGTTGGGGACGGGTAAGGCCTCCTGAAATCGAATCCAGGCTGCCCGAACGGATGAGAATACGTATTTCGGCAAGGCTGGGCGAGGTTCTCTTTAAAAAGTCATAAAAATCTTTAAAAAGCCCACCTTGCTCTCGCTGGTTGAGTATCTTTTTCATAAACTCAGTGCTCAGATCCTTTAACTGCCCCAATCCGATGCGTATGGCGCCGTTTTCCACCGTATAACGACTGCTGCTTTTGTTTATATCCGGAATAAGTATGTCAAAGCCCAATCTGCGGCACTCGTTGATGTAGGTCTGCCTGCTGTAATAACCCCCGCCATTGTTGATAACCGAGACAAAGAATTCCAGGGGATAAAAAAGCTTCAAATAGGCAAGTTTATAGGATACCAGAGCATACGAGGCGCTGTGTGCCTTGCAAAAAGAGTAACCGTCAAAGGAGAGGATCATTTCCCACACCCTTTCCAGTACACTGACTGAGATGCCCCTGCTGTTCCCTCCTGCGAAAAAATTCTCTCTGATTGCCGATAATGTCAGTTTTCTATTCTTTTTGCTGAGGATCTTACGCAGGTGGTCCGCCTGTCCAGGGGAAAAGCCGGCCAGGGAAATGGCTACCCGTGATACATCCTCTTGATAAACCATAATGCCGAAGGTCTCGCGCAGGGTATCAGCCAACAGGGGATGCAGCGGTTCATACCCGCCTCCATGCAGCCGGAGTACAAATTCCCGTATATAGCGGTTGGCCGCGGGCCTGATAATTGAACTGGCAATGACCAGGTTCTCATAATCTCCCCGCTGCATTTTCTTTAACAGCTGGCGGGTTGCCGGGGATTCCACATAAAAAACCCCCAGGGTCCGGGCCTGCGCAATAAAATCACGGGTAGCCCGGCTTTTCAAGGGATTGAAATTCTCCCAGGTGAGGTTGGTCTGGTAATTGTGATTGGTCAGCTCGATGGTATCCCGTAATACAGCCAGGGAGCGGTTTCCCAGAAGATCTATTTTAACCAACCCCGCTTCTTCGGCTCCGTCCTTTTCCCAGGCGATTACCGGATATCCCAATGGGGATTTCTGAAGATGGGTGTAGTTAGTGAGCGGACCCGGGGTAATAACCACACCCCCCGGATGAGTGCCAATGTAGCGGGGGAAACCGAGGATCCTGGAGGCAATCCTGTCCAGATAGGCGGGTATTTTATCCCTCTGATCATGACGGGCAAAATAGATAAATTTTTTGATCTCCTCCTCGGTGCTGCCCAGCGCCTTGGCCGGTTCCCGCATTGCCGAACGTTCCCTGAAGGTCACATGATCAGCCACCATTCCGGCCCGCCCCGCATAGCGGTCAAACACATAGCGCAGGGCCTTTTCCCTTTCATCCCAGGGAAAATCAACATCTATATCCGGGGGGTCGCTGCGCTCCAGGTTGAGGAAGCGCTCGAAAAAGAGATTGTAGCGCAGAGGATCAACATGGGTTATGCCCAGGAGATAGGAAACAATACTGGCCGCTGAGCTTCCCCGCCCGCAGGTTCGGGCACACCGGGAAACAATGTCGTGCACCACCAGAAAATAGCCGGCAAAGTCCTTGCGCCTGATAATAGAGAGCTCATGATCAAGACGCGCCTTTACGGCTATTGATAGGCCTGAATAGCGCCTTTCCGCACCCGCCAGACACAGCGCTTTGAGCTCTCTGAAGGACTCCTGCTCGCTATTGCCGTTAAAGCGGGGAAAAACGTAACTGGAACTGAGAATATTCCCGGTGTCGGACTCCTGAGCCAGGATTCGGGCCCGGTCCAGCGCTTCCGGCACGGCGGAAAAGAAGCGCTCCATTTGCACGGCCGACACGGCCCTGTGCCATCTGCCCACTCGTTCCTCCGGGGACAGATATTCCAGCAGGGTATTGCGCGACATGGCGCGCAGCAGGTTGCAGATATACTCATCTTTCTCTTCAATATAGAAGGCGTCGTTGACCGCGCACAGGGGCAGTTTATGGGTGTGGGCAAAGCGCACCAGCCCGCTGAAGGGCCTGCCGTAGGTGAGCTTGACCCAAAGGTCTCCGGCGCTGCGCCCCCCTCCTCCCCTTCGAGGACTGCGCCTGCGGGGACTTCGCACCAATTGCTGCAGCACCGAGGTGTTATCCGAAAGTATAACCAATCCCACCCAGCCCCTTTCCAGAAGATTGTCCAGAGGGTCCTGCTCTTTCAAATTGGTGATAATTTCGGCAAGGCGGACAAATCCACGCCGGTCCCGTATGTAGGCAGTGGCCAGCTCCCGGACGCCGGAAGCCAGGACGACCCCGGCCACCGGTTTGATTCCTTCCTTCCGGGCTGCATTCAGGAAACGCACCAATCCATAGAAATTATTCAGGTCAGTCATTCCTACAGCCGGCCAGCCCTGATTTCGGCCATGACGGCAGATCTCTTCGGGAGAAAGACAGCCCTGCCCCAGCGAGAAATAGGAGCGCAGATGAATACCTGTATATGCAATGCTTTCAGCCATTATACTATACATAAGTTTAGTATAATGGCGGTGCTCTGTCAACCAGAGATGAGGAATTATCTAAAAATGCCGGGAAATAAGCTCCCTGACAACCACCCTGTCCGAATCCACCAGATCGTATGATTCAATTTCTTCAGGCAAAACCCATTCAATGGCTTCATGCTCCAGTAATTCAAAATTGCCGGATACGTAAGCGACTTTATAGACCAGCAGCTCCAGATCCACAACCCGGTTCTTAAAATGAGCAGTGCCTATAAGAGGGCCGACTTCGGCTTCAATTGTGAACTCCTCCTTTAGCTCCCGTTTAAGGCACTGCTCAGGGGTTTCGCCCGGATCTATCTTACCCCCGGGAAGTTCCCATTGATTATCCAGATACCTGCCCTTTTTCCTTTTAGCCAGCAGAATTCTGCCATCTTTTTCCAACACAGCGGTCGTAACCTGTTGCATAGAACCTATTTTCCTGTTGATGAGTATAGTATAACTGAAATAAATTCAGAACCAAAACCGAACTTTTTTCGTCTAATAGATAAGTATAATAAATCAGAGAAAGGATTGTATTTATGAAGAAGATTATTATTGTATCATTGCTAACCGCTTTCCTGGCTGCCGCCGGATTCGCTCAAGCTTTTAATAATCCGCAGATCATGGAGAAACTCGGGTTAACCCAGGAACAGGAAATCCTGCTTGCCCTCTATCAGAATATCAGGAGCTTCCGTTTTCAATCCTCCTTTGCCACCTTTTTTTACCGTTTCAGCCGCAATAAAGCCATCGATCTGCTGCGGCAGAAAGCTACAGAGCGCCGGAGCAGCGAGCAGGCAAATATCAGCCTATTTGAGAAGACTCAAGCAGATCCGGAAAGCGAGCTATTAAAAAACAGGAATCTGCCAAACTCTGGGCTGCTTTTGACCGGCTTAAAGAGAAGGAAAAACTTCTGGTATTGATGAGATATGTTGAAGAACTTTCAATTGCTGAAATCAGTGACATTACCGGCCTGTGAATCGGCACCATCAAATCCGGACTGTATAGAAGCCGGGAAAAACTGGCCCGCATTCTGGGAGAATGGCCATGAGTAAGAGTTGTGACAGCTTCTTAAAAACCCTCGGGCCGGAACTGCGGCTTCAAATTGACCGGGAAATAAAAAGTATGGCTGACCCGGACTGGGAAACCATTTTTTGCACTCAGGCTGCGGCCGGCACTCAGGCTGTGTCCGGCTCACGGAAGCTCCGATACAGGGCGCTTCTGCGGGTAGCCGCATTTCTTGCCCTTGCTGTTATTTCCTATGGCGGGGTGAAAGCCTATCAGAGCTATACACTTAATAAGATCTTTAAACTGGAAACCCAGAGCCTGGTTGATCGCATTTTTTCCGAACCCATGGTTAAGGATATAGAATTCAAACTCGCGGACAATTACCAGGACCTTTCTGATTGGCTGCAGGGGTTGGAAAGCTCAACAAGGTGGTATTTTAAAAACGAGAACAATGATTATCTTGATTAAACGGAGATATCTCTCTTTTTAACCTTTGTCCGTAAGGTTGTTCCCGCTACAATGCAGGCTATGGTGAGCTGCTCTTCAACATCCCTCAGGGAATGTACTTCTATAATATTTTCAGTTAGCCGCATGTTGATTGACTCAATTCCGGAAATAGTATCCAGTGCTGAACGAATATCAGCAGCGATATTACAGTCAAGGCGGTCAACGAGGTAATAGAATGAACGGACTTTTGCCATGGTTTATATCCTAATAATTTACTCCGGTAAAGTCAAAGCGGTTTTTATTGATTAATGCTCTACCAGGTTTAATTTGCGTGACGCTTTAACGAAAAGCAGCGGCGGCAGATCAGTGAACTTTCCCAGCTCTATTTTAAAGAAGAGCTGATCAAGAAAAAACAACCTGGCAATTCCCCCCTTCCTTTCTCCCGGCATACCCATGATTACCAGCAGGGCATCCTGTGAATACTCCTTTATGGTCTCGTGGATCGGTTTCTTATCTTCAGGAATAATCAGGACTTCACCTGTCAATCTAGCTTTTTCCAACATTATCTGCATCTCTTCGAGTGACTCTTCACGGTTATCACTCTCTGAGATCTTCCTGATAATCCTTATCTTGTTAGGGGCTTCTCTCTGCTTAATATCTGTCCGGTTAATGATATAGGCCAACAGAGCCATCAGGTTGCCGTTTTCCTCTCCTTTCCACCA
>DRHE01000318.1 GCA_011049745.1 Spirochaetales bacterium
GATAGTGATATTGTTTTTATTGCCGGCGGTTCCGGTATGGCGCCCATTAAATCAATTCTTCTCGATATGGCGGAAAGAGGGGTTGCCCGCAAAGCCACCTATTTTTTCGGGGCCGGAACGCGGGCTGATCTTTTTCTGGTGGCTGAGATGCAGGCCCTTGAAGAGAAGCTGGCAAATTTCTCATTTGTCCCCTCTCTTTCAGCCCCGGAAGAGGATGATAATTGGAAAGGCGAGACCGGAATGATCACCGAAACTGTGGCTAAACACCTCTCTTCCGGAGATAATGTTGAGGCTTATCTGTGCGGCAGTCCCGGTATGATAGATGCCTGTGTTAAGGTGCTGACCGCGGGCGGCGTGCCGGAAGAGCTGATCTATTATGATAAGTTTGCCTAGGAGAATATGATGAAGCAGACTCCCCAGATGAAAAAGATTGAAGCAAACATGCAGCCAGGAGTAATCACCCTGAGCGGTTTTCTTGGCGGAGATGACCGCGACCTGGCTACTATAATAGAGGCAGATAACGCGGTGGTGATGAGGCAGGGATTAACCCATGAGCAGATTGCCGCACGCATGGAGGAGTTAAGCAAAGAGGGGCTTAAAGGCCTTGGGGAGTTTATAAAAATCGAGTCCGGTTTTGAGGTTAAGGTTGATTCCGTGCGGGGCAAACTGCCCTGTCCCTTTGGTCACCCGGGAATATTTGCCAAGGTCAACGCCACTGTGCGCAATATTAAACTGGATCGTGAGATTACCTATACCCTGTTGAACAGCCACCTTATCGGTGAGCACGGCTTCTATGAAGGAAAAGATTCGCTCTTCCGCCTGGAGCCGAGGGATCTTATAGAGATCCTGGAGATCGAAAGCGGCGAATAAAAAGATTATCAGTTTATCTTCGCTTCTCTTTTTTGTGAAGATACATAAGCGAATCCGCTTTGGACAGAAGCTGATCAAGGGTGGCTGTGGTTTCAGGAGAAAACGAGGCAATTCCCAGGCTTAGGGATAATCGGTTTTTCAGCTTTTTTCTCCGGTTGTATTTGTCCAGCTCATCCTCTAAACGTTTTTTTAAAGCTGTTGAAGAATCTTTAGTGTTTTCATGAGCCAGAATTACGAACTCATCGCCGCCGATCCGGGCAATAATATCCGAATCACGGAAGGTTTCTTTAAGAAATTTGGCTGCCTCGATAATAAGTTGGTCTCCCTGCACATGGCCGAAGGTGTCGTTTACCAGCTTCAGGCCGTCGAGATCGGTGAATACGATCAGAAAATTATTATGCTGTCTTTTAGAGCGTTTGAACTCCTGATCTCCAAGGGTGAAGAAACCTCTCCGGTTGTATAGCCCGGTGAGGTCATCGATAATGGCACGGCGGTGAAGCTCCCGGTGCAGGCGGTCTCTTTCTATAGCATAGCGCAGGGAGCGGGCCAGGATGTTCCCTACCAGCTCATTCTTAAGAATATAATCCTGGGCGCCCTTTTCCACGGCTTTTACTGCCAGCTCTTCATCATCAAGACTGGTAAGCACAACCACCGGCACATCAGGGGCCTGTGAACGCAGTCTTTCTAAAGAGTCAAGGTTCTGGCTGTCCGGAAGGGAGAGGTCCATAATAGCAACCTGAAAATCCCTGGCATTTATTATTTTCAGGCCCTCGGCCATACTGCTTACCTGTTTAACCTGGAATAAAGTGCTGGTATTATAGAACTGCTGGATCTCAGTTAAGAGCTCTTCAACAAGAAAAGCATCACCGATATCATTTTCAATTAATAGAACATTAATAGTAAATCTCTGCTTGCTGACCATTTATAATAGCATAAATTGCCAGGGGGAATTTATCAAGAGTTAATTTGGGCAGGGGAGTGAACCCTGGGTTTGCAGTTTCCGCTGTAAGTTCAGCTTACAGCACTTTTTATCTTCTCCAGGAGCATCTGCTCCGGAGCTGCACCTTCCTGGCTTACGTCCTCATTGATTACCGTACGGGGAACTCCCTGCACGCCATATTTGTTGCCCAGGTGAGGGAATTCGGATACTTCGACCATATCTGCTTTTACCCGCTTTGAGTGACGAGCAAGTTTGGGAGCCAGTATTACTGCGCCGGGGCAGTATGGACAGGTTGGCGTAACAAACACCTGAAGATGTACGTCCTTTTGCAGGTTGTCAAGAAAGTTTTTGGTATCCGCAGCCAGCTCCGGCTTACCGGTGGATACCAGTTTAATTGATTCCAGCAGGGAGCTGAACTCATATCCGGCGGGGATGCCGAAAAAGCGTATTCCGTAATCCTCCTGGCCGACCACAGCTATAGCCGGTATTTTGTCAATTCCATATTTTTCAGCTGCTTCTTTATCATCTTCCAGGTCAAATACCCGGGCAGTGATCTTGTCGGAGAGCTCCGCAACTTCTAAAGCCAGAGTCCTGTTATCTTCACAATAGCCGCACTCCACTTTCTGGGTGAATATTATCAGTTTTACATCCTGCTCTAATGTTTCCAATTGTTTTTTTGCCTCTTTTTTAACATCATCATTAAGCATATCAATCTCCTTTCTTAATAAAAATAATTTCATGCGAAAAAAGAGTCAAGAAAAACCATCCCGACTATTGACATGATTTGGTTTTGATTATACTATTAATAATAAGAATTATTATTAATAAGGGGTCTCTGCCTTGCGCATGACTGAACAGCGGACTATTATCTTAGAGGAGCTTCAATGCTGTTCACACCACCCCGCAGCCGATGAAATTTATCTGCGGGTAAAAGAGAGGCTGCCGCGTATCAGTCTGGCCACGGTTTACCGTAATCTGGAGTTGATGTCAGCCAGGGGCATGATAAGCAAGCTTGAATATGGCAGCAGTCAGAGCAGGTTTGATCCTAATCCTGTCGCACACAGCCATTTCCGCTGTTTGCGCTGCGGATCAGTGGAAGATCTGCCCTTTGTAATTGAAGCTCCGGCCCTGTCTGGGGGGGAGCCCTGGGTGAAAAGCCGGAAGATCCTGACAGGCAGGGTTGAATACCAGGGCTTTTGTCCTGACTGCCGTGATCAGGCCTGATGTGGTCAGCCCGGCTGTGGCTGATTGCCGGACGAATGGGCACTCTTTTCTGATCAGATTTTTAAGGATTGCAGAGAAATTTGATCACCGTTGATTTTGGTTATATAATCCTTTTTAAAAGGATTTAATTAAAAAAGAGGTAAGGAGGGAATAATTAATGGGAAATCTTAAGGGAAGTCAGACCGAAAAGAACCTGCTCGGCGGATTTGCCGGAGAATCGCAGGCGCGGAACCGCTATACTTATGCAGCCGGCAAGGCAAAAAAAGAGGGTTTTGTTCAGATTGCAAAAATATTTGAAGAAACCGCTGACCAGGAGAAGGAACACGCCAAGCAATTATTTAAGCTTTTAGAGGGCGGGCAAGTAGAGATAACCGCAGCTTTTCCGGCAGGGGTAATTGGCAGTACAGCAGAAAATCTGAAAGGCGCGGCCGGGGGCGAGAATTATGAATGGACTGAGATGTATCCCGGTTTTGCCGAAACAGCCAGAACTGAGGGTTTTGAGGACATTGCTAAAATTTTCGAAGCTATTGCAGTAGCGGAAAAGCAGCATGAAAAGCGCTACCTCGGGCTTCTGGCCAATGTGGAAAACAAAAGCGTATTTAAAAAGGGCAAGAAGGTTGTCTGGCGGTGTCAGAACTGCGGCTATGTGCATGAAGGCGAGGAAGCCCCTGATGTCTGTCCTGCCTGTGCTCATACCCAGGCTCATTTTGAGCTGCTGGCTGAAAACTGGTAAAACGTGAGAAAGAGGAGAAAAAAATGACAAAAAAATTGCAAGTCTATAAATGTGAAAAGTGCGGCAATGTTGTGGAGTTGCTCCACGAAGGTGTAGGAGAACTTGTTTGCTGTAATGAGCCCATGGTCCTGTTTGAAGAGAAGACTGCCGACTCGGCTGTTGAGAAACACGTTCCGGTAATCGAAAAAACCGCGGCTGGTTATAAGGTAACTGTCGGCAGCACCCTCCATCCTATGGTTGATGAGCATTTTATCGAATGGATTGAGCTGCTGGCAGATGGCAAAGCCTACCGGCAGTTCCTGAATCCCGGAGATGAGCCGGTGGCTCATTTCTCTGTTAAGGCGGATAAGGTTTCAGCCCGCGAGTACTGTAACCTGCATGGTTTATGGAAGGGAGGAGAGTAATGATAGCAGAAAAGATGCTTAAGGCGCTGAATGGACAGATACGGGAAGAGATGTATTCAGCATATCTTTATCTTTCCATGGCAGCTGATTTTGAAGATAAAAATTTTTCCGGATTTGCTCAATGGATGAAGGAGCAGTCAAAAGAGGAAATTAATCACGCCATGAAGCTTTACGGCTATATTAATGAAAGGGGTGGCAATGTAGAGCTTCAGGCTTTGGGAAAACCTCAAGGCAGCTGGGATTCTCCTTTAAAAGCATTTGATGCTGCTTACCACCATGAACAGCATATAACAGGCTGCATAGATAAGTTGATAAAAGAAGCCAGAGATCTCGGCGATAATGCAACCGAGATCTTCCTGCAGTGGTATGTTTCGGAACAGGTGGAAGAGGAGGATCAGACTGATACGATAGTTCAGAAATTAAATATGATTAAAGACTCGTCTAATGGGCTTTATATGCTTGACAGGGAGCTTTCCCATCGTGGAGAATAGCTTGATTTAAGTATCAGGAGGTGAATGAATGAAGAAGTATGTATGTGATGTATGCGGCTATATCTATGATCCCGAAGCAGGGGATCCGGATGGCGGAATTGATCCCGGCACAGCTTTTGAATCCATCCCGGATGACTGGGTCTGTCCGGTCTGCGGTGCCGGTAAGGATGACTTTTCACCGGTAGACTGATTATTGATCAATTTTTATATTAGCCAGACGCTTACCCGTATTTAAAAACCGCCGGTTTTTCCCGGCGATTTTTTTTAGTTTATTGACTTATCCGGTGAAGCAGCCTGACTTCAAGAGAGGCAATTGTTTGCTGTTAGAGAGGTTGCAGCAGAGCCAAATTTACACATAATAGTGAATAGTATGTTATCCCGTGTAGAAGAAATTGCCTTAGAGAGAGGAGCTCAAGAAAAATTAACCCTAAGCGGTGAAAAGATCGGGGTTATTGTAGTTGACAGCTTTCCGGCGCTGGGAACTCTGGCGGCTCTGCGTTTTCTGGAGTGGCTGCAGGAAAATCCGGAGGGTGTGGTCTCACTGCCCACCGGTAAGAGCCCCCAGTATTTTATCAGGGAGGTAACTCGCTTTGTTGCCGGCTGGAGGGAAAAATCGATTCAAAGGGAACTGGCTGAGGGGGGAGTGGACCACAACTGTCAACCTGATTTACGAGGGCTCCATTTTGTACAGATCGACGAATTCTATCCCATAAACCCCAAACAGCACAACAGTTTCTATTACTTTGTAAATAAATATTACCTTAAAGGATTCGGCCTCAATCCGGCAAAGGCACTGCTGATCAACTGCAATGAAATCGGTATAGCCAGAGGGGAGAAGCTGGAAGAGGTCTGGCCCGAGGGGCTGGTTGATCTCACTCTGCGCAGCCGCATGGGGGTTGACTCCTTAGAGAGGAAGCAGAAAAATGTTATTGAGAATATCGATCAATGGTGTACAGAGTATGAGGAGAAAATCCGGCGGCTTGGGGGAATCGGCTTTTTTCTGGGAGGGATCGGGCCTGACGGCCATATTGGTTTTAATATCCGCGGTTCAGATCTCTATTCCACCACCCGGCTGACACAAACCAACTATGAAACCCAGGCGGCCGCGGCAGGTGACCTTGGCGGAATAGAGGTAGCCAAAAAGCGCCTGGTAATTACCATCGGGTTGGCAACCATTACTTATAACACCGACTGTACAGCTATTATCATTGCCGCAGGCGCAGCTAAGGCTCAACTGGTAGGGGATGCAGTTGAGCGAGGCATGCATATCCATTATCCGGCTACTATCCTGCAGAAGCTGAAATGTTCGCGTTTTTACCTGACTGCAGGTGCTGCAACAAAATTGGCAACAAGAGCGCTGCAGGTATTTGTCAACAGCAAACAACTATCCTCAGAGCAGATAGAAAGGGTGGTAATCGATCTTTCATTAAAGAAAAGAAAGCCTGTTGTAGAGCTCAACAGGGCTGATTTTTTGAGCAATCCCTTTACCGCTGATTTATTGAAGCGGGAATCCATGAAACTCTCTGAGATTACTTTTGGAGTTGCGGAAAGGCTGAAGGAAAAGGTAAAGGCCGGAACAGTAATTAATAGCGGCAGAATATTTTTGCACACTGAACCCCACCATGATGACCTGATGCTCGGTTATCTACCCTATATTGTGCGTCATATCCGGGAACACAGCACCTCCCATTATTTTGTTACCCTGACCAGCGGTTTTACTGCCGTCACCAACGCCTATATGTACGGACAGCTTAATAAATTGAGATCCCGCCTCTTTACCAGGCCATTTGCCCTGCTTGTTTCAGAAAACTATTTTGAACCCAATAATGGTGTATACCGCAACAGGGATGTCTGGCAATATCTTGATGGAGTAGCCGCCGGTGACTGTGGGATGAGGAATGATGGTGAAGCCAGGCGGCTGCTCCGAAATCTGATCGCTATATACGGGGAGTCAGGTTTTGAAAAGCTGAAGGAGCGGATTGAGCTGCTGCTCAAGTACTTTATAGAGGCGTATCCGGGACAGAAAGATACTGCTGCTGTACAAAAACTGAAAGGAATGACCAGAGAATGGGAGGCGGACTGCCTCTGGGGTTACTTCGGCTGTAGTTCCAAGTTTGTACGCCACCTGCACCTTGGTTTTTATAAGGGCGATCTCTTTACCCAGGATCCTACCTTCAAACGCGACATTCTTCCGGTTATCAGGCTGCTTGAATATGTTCTCCCTGCAGCACTCTGCATTTGAGAATGCCTATATCTCCCAGAAGGAGGCCTCCTTTCCCAGCCATGCCTATGACGGACCCTTTTCCGAGCTCGCCCAGAAGATACAGGTGGAGCATCTGGGTGAAAGCTGTAATCTAAGAGAAAAAGTATAGAACCTACAGAACTCTGGTGCCGGGCTCAATATCTCTATCCACCCCCAGTATCACCACCTCGCTTATCAATTTATCTCCCCGATTATCTTAGGTAGGCTAATCCAGGATAAAGACCTCTACATTATCGAATGCGGAGAACACATCGTAATAACTTACCAGCCCGATCTGTCCCACCCGGTAGGTATCATCCGCGGCCTCGGCGACCTGGTTATCATTTATATATAATTTCATAAGCGAACCTATGCACTCCACTTTGAGAATATTCTTGCCATGTTCATTGATGGTTCTGGATTTTGTCCAGCCAACAAGGTTTTCGCTTTCCCCATCTATGTATCTGCCCAGGCGGAAATAACCGGTCCTGGTAATGTTGAAGGTATAGTTGTTATCGATATC
>DRHE01000319.1 GCA_011049745.1 Spirochaetales bacterium
AGACTAAAAGCCAATCCCTTGGCCAGGAGCGGGCCGTTCCTTTTATAATACTTTGCCGTGAGATTTCTGCTGCAGCCTTTTGCTGAGCTCATTTTTTCAGGCATATCTCGCTGAAACCGGTATATTCCTGCAGTTTCTCAGGAATAGCAACAGAGCCGTCTTCTCTCTGAAAGTTTTCTAAAAGGGCGATAAGGGCGCGTGAGTTGGCAATAGCAGTACCGTTAAGCATATGCACAAAAGCTGTCCTACCCAGCTCCTTAAAGCGGATACTCAATCTGCGGGCCTGGTAATCGGTACAATTGGAGGTGCTGGTAATTTCCCCCCATTCTCCTCCCCGGCCTCTTCCAGGCATCCAGGCCTCGAGATCATACTTGCGGTAGGCAGGTCCTCCCAGCTCCCCGGTGCAGGTGTCTACCACCCGGAATGGTATTTCCAGGTCATTAAAGATTCTTTCCTCTATTTTCAGCAAATAATCATGCATTTCTTCGCTTTTTTCAGGATGACAGAAGATGAACATCTCTACTTTGGTGAACTGGTGAACCCGATAGAGCCCTTTTGAATACTTGCCGGCTGCTCCGGCTTCCCGGCGAAAACAGTGAGAAACACCGCATATTTTTATCGGCAGCTCTTCGAAGGGTAGTATCTGGTCGGAAAAAAGCCCTCCCAGTGTTATTTCTGCGGTACCGATCAGGCAGGTGCCGGTTCCCTCCAGGGCGTAAATATCGGCTTCCGCGCCCCTGGGATTATAGCCTATGCCCGTAACAATCTCTTCCCTGGCAATATCCGGAGTCTGGGTAAGGGTGAATTTCTCTGCCGATAACAGATCGAGTGCATAACGAATAAAAGCATACTCTAAAATAACAGCTTCATTCTTCAGAAAGTAGAACTTGGGACCGCTCACTTTTGTGGCGCTTTCAAAATCTATCAGGTCGAGGATCTGCGCAATCTCTACATGATCACGGGGCTCAAAGGAGAATTTCGGTATAGAGCCGAATTGCTTTATCTCCCGGTTGTTTTCATCTCCCTGCCCCGGGGGAGCAGAGGGGTGGCTCATGTTGGGGATCTTTGCCACCTCGGAGTCGAGCTTGCCTTTTACCTCGGCTAAGGAGGTCTCTGCCAGGGTAATGGCCTCTTTTAATTTTTTCCCCGCGGTAATAAGAAGCTCCCTCTCCTTTGGGTCAACTTTTCCCTTCATTTTACCGGCGTTTTCGTTACGATTCCGGCGCAGGCTTTCCAGTTCCTGAAGAAGGCGGTTGCGCTCGGTGTAAAGATACATTACCCTGTCCACATCTGCCGTGGCGTTTCTTTTACTGATATTTTCCCTGACAGCTTCAAGGTTTTCCCTGATGAATTTAAGATCGAGCATGAACAAGATAATAGCTGGGACGTAAGCTTCTGACAACCCTTGAAGTCTGCTTATACCGCTGGTAAGATACTCTCATTGGAGGCAAGAATGAAGATAGGAATAATTTCTGACAGCCACGATAATTTAATAAATATCAGGAAGGCAGCCGGAGTATTTGAGCAGAATAAGATCGAGGCTTTGATCCATGCAGGAGATTTTTGCTCGCCCTTCTTTTTCCGGCAGCTTAAGGACTTGAAGAAAAGCTGTTCCCGGATGTATGCGGTCTTCGGCAACAATGACGGCGATCAGCTGCTGTTGAGCCGTTCAGGTGGTGATTTCTGCTCCTTCAAAGATGCGGTTTTTACTTTCGAACTTGGCGGCAGAAAGATAGTAGTAATGCATTATCCTGATGTGGCGGAAAGTTTGTTTCATTCCGGCGATTTTGATCTGGTTGTCTTTGGCCACACCCACACTGTGGTCGAGGAGGGCGTTGAACGTAAACTGCTTAATCCCGGCGCCTGTTCCGGCTATTTGACCGAGCGAGCCACAGTGGCCCTCTTTGATAGTGAAACCATGGATGTGGAAGTTATTACTCTCTGATATTAAGTTTGCACATCGAGCAGCCGGTAACATGCAGATGTTTTTTCCCCTGGGTTTCCCACATTCTGCCGATCATGAAACCTGAGGGCGGCAGAATATTCCGGCACACCGGGCAGGTTCTTTTAATTTTATCATTTTCCGGATAGCATTTAGGGCAGCCTAGAATGTGAACTATCTTTTCGCCCCGGCCGGGGTAGGCTATTGAGCGAATGCGGTCCCCCCTGGCCAATAGAGAGCCGCACAGGGGACAGGGTTGAGCCTGCCGCTGGTTCACAGAAGGTGATTTGGAACTGATTTTAGGCTTATCGGCCGGGAGTATAGAGAATATTATGGCGATAATGAGGGCTGTCAGTACGACAACGGCTATTGCTACCGTTTATTACCTCTGGGGCCGTGGGTTGGTTTTCCACGGGTCCCGTGCAGGAACTTTCCTTCCAGGCGCATGAAGGTGCGTATGGACTCCAGATGGGCTGACGAGTGTTTGGATATCTTTTTGGCTTGCGTTTTTTTCATTTATCACCTCCCTATACTATAGGATAATGCGCATTATTGAGTTTTACAATAGAAAAATATTTAGTTGCAGAGGCTTTAATGTCTGAATTGTACATAGTAGCTACACCAATCGGCAACCTCGAGGATATTACCCTGAGGGCTTTAAGAGTATTGTCAGAAGTTGATGTTTTGGCCTGTGAAGATACCCGGCATACGGCCAGACTTCTAAACCATTATAAACTGAAGAAAAAGAAATTCAGTTTTCATTCGCACAATAAAAGGCAGGCTGCAGCAAAGCTGATTGCAATGCTTGATCAAGGGAAAAAGGTTGCTCTGGTCACCGATGGGGGCACTCCCGGAATATCGGACCCCGGATCTTACCTGGTAAGCGAGGCGCGCAAAGCCAACCACCTGGTTGTGCCGCTTCCCGGCCCTTCGGCACTGGCTGCTCTATTGAGTGTTGCCGGAGCATCGATAAAAGGGGTCTGTTTTGATGGTTTCCTCTCTGTAAAGCCGGGTAAACGAAAGAAACGGCTGCAAGAGCTTCTGGAAAAGAATGAAAGTTTCGTGCTTTTTGAGTCACCACACCGAATTATAAAACTGCTGGAAGAATTGCAAGCTATTGCGCCAAAATGCCGGGTATTACTGGGCAGAGAGATGACTAAAATACATGAAGAATTTATTGAAGGAATTCCTGATGCACTCTTGACTGAACTCTCAGGAAGAGCGAAAATAGTGGGAGAGTTCTCTTGTTTTATAAGAACCAGGGTCTAATAAAAGGTTCAAGTTCATATAATGGAGAGACGATATTGGATAATGAAAGGAAGGCTCTAAAATGACTATTGAAAGAGTTGGACCCCTTGATCCGATTCAGAATCTGAAAAAGAGTGGTAAAAACAGGCGGCTGGATAATAAGAATGTCGCAGACTCAATAAGCCTCTCCTCGGAGGCTAAGTCAAAGTCAGAGATTTATAACGCTATTGAAATAGCCAGGAGCTCTCCGGATATCAGGTTCGACCGGGTAGAAGAGGTTAAGAGGAAACTTCAGGACCCTAACTATGTTACTGAAAAGGTCATCGATGAACTGGCCGATAGATTAATGGAGCTTTTTGATATTTCCGGTTAAGGAAATGGATCAAGAATATTATAGGCGGAGGGTTCATATAATTCTCCGCCTTTTCTTTTGCGGGGAGACAACAGATGGCTGATTTTTCATTTTCAATTCCAGCACAGGTCCGTTTTGGTCTCGATGTGGTTAACCGTATAGGGGCAATAGTTTCCGAATACGGGGAGCGGGTGCTGTTGGTAACCGAGGCCATCCTTTATGAAGGAAAGGTGATAGAGCGGATCCAGGGGCTTCTTGAAAGAAAGGGAGTGCAGTACATTATTTTTGATGAGGTAGTGCCCAATGCAACGAGTTCTGTAATTGATGAAGGGGTAACCCTGGCCAGAGGGGCTCATGCGGAAGTGGTTATAGGGCTGGGGGGAATGAGGACTTTATCCATGGCAAAATGTATTGCCATGACAGCGCCGGAGTCCGGTGATATTGATGATTTTCTTTCCGGCGTCAGACCTAAAAGCAAGCCCCTGGCTTATATCGAAATCCCTACTACCTGCCGCAATCCCTTTATGCTTGTGGATGAGTACCTGGTTACCGATTCTAAAGACCGGGTTGCCCGTATCGGTCAAAGCCAGAAGAATATCACCAGGGCGGTAATTGTTGATCCCAAGCTGACAGTTACTCTGCCGG
>DRHE01000320.1 GCA_011049745.1 Spirochaetales bacterium
CAGAAGAGCTGCGTAATAGAATCAGTCAATATGCTCTCTATCTGCACCATCTTTATCTTTACAATGACTATAAGCGAAGCGGCTCCAAAGCTAAACGTCTGGAAGCAATGAAAAAATTGGTTGGGTTTGGCTGGCGATTGGTTAACACAAACATGGCCCATACTCTGCCCCTGGTGGAAAATTACCTTAACAAAGCTGCTAAGAATCGATTTAATATTACTGCTGAAGAGTTTAACAACTGGAAAAGATCAGAACCCTTCACCTATACTGAAATGCTGATTTTGCTGGAGGAAGACCTTAAACGCTCCCCTGATTAATAGCTCATTCGCAAGTTACTGTTCTTAAAACTTAAGCACAGCTATAATAACTCCGGCTGCCGTTACGGTAAATCCGAAAGACCATATCATAAACTGAAACATTCGACGTGAAAGTTCTGCAAACCGGCCTTCTATCTGTTCGAAGTGCTTGTCCACCTGTTCGAACCGTTTGTCCACCGCTTCAAAACGTTTGTCCACCTGTTTGAAGTGCTTGATATTTTATTGACCCTGTAATAATTTAAAGCCTGTTATGATCATTCAAGAAACGGCCTATGCCAGGGCGGGATTGGTGGGAAATCCGTCGGACATCTTTAACGGCAAAACCATTTCCCTGCTTTTTGACAGGTTTAAAGCCCAGGTTAAGCTTTATGAAACACCCAGGTTGACTATTGTTCCAAATGACCGGGATCTTACCAGCTTTGACAGTATAGAAAACCTGGTAAGCTATAGAAAGACATTCGGCTATTACGGCGGCATCAGGCTTATTGAAGCAATAATTGTACGCTTTAAAGAGTACTGTGACCAAAGCGGAATTAAACTCGGGCAGAAGAATTTCACTATTGAGTATACATCCGACATTCCCTTTGGTGTGGGTCTGGGAGGCTCAAGCTCCATCATAAAAGCGATCTTTTCCGCCATGATGCGCTTTTACGGATTAACAGAAAAAGAAATTCCTAAACCTATCCAGCCTAATATTATTCTTGAAGCGGAAACCAAAGAGCTTGGCATTAATGCCGGCCCGCAGGACCGGGTTATTGTGGTGTATGGCGGCCTGGTATCGATGGACTTCACCAAAGAAGCTTACAAACAGAATGATGGCCTTCACGGAAACTATGAAAAACTCATCCCCAAACTGTTGCCGCCCCTTTTTATCGCCTTTAATGAAGACCTGTCCCAATCATCCGGCGCAGTACACAATATAATGCGCTACCGGGTATCTGTTGAACACGACCAGAAGGTATTGGAGGTAATGAGCCGTAAAGCAGAACTGGTGGATGAAGCCCTGTCCGAACTTACAAAAGGTAATAAAGATGCTTTAGGACCCATTCTTTCCAGAGATTTTGACCTTAGGAAATCGATTTACAATATAGTCCCTGCTAATCTGAAAATAATTGAAATAGCCGAGGCCGAAGGAGCTCATGCCAAACAAACCGGCTCAGGAGGAGCTGCAATAGGCACTTATGAAAATGAAGACCACTACAGTCGACTACAAAAGTCTTACTTTAAAAATGGCTTTTCCATATTCAAGGTTGATGTTGTGGATTATCCGGAGTGAAGGCAATAATTCTTGCAGCCGGGTATGCAACACGCCTGTATCCCCATACTAAAGACTTGCCCAAAGCCCTGCTTCCCATAGCCGGCAAGCCGGTTATTGAATATACAATTCAAAAAATAACCGTCTGCAGGGATATTGAAAAAATATATATTGTCACCAACAATAAGTTCTTTGAACAATTCAGCAGCTGGCTTGCTGAATATCAGGAGCGACTGCATGCCATAACTATTCCTGAAATTGAGGTTATCAACGACGGCACCAACTCCAACCGGGAGCGCCTGGGAAGTATAGGCGATCTTTGGCTGGCAATTGAGTCTAAAGAACTCGATGATGACCTTATGGTTATCTGCTCCGATAAGATGTTTGAGTTCAGTTTGGCTGATTTTGTGGATTTTTTTAAAGATCGGCGGGCAGCAGTTAATACCTGCTGTGACGTTGGGGATATTGAATTATTAAGAAACAAACACGGCTGTGTTGTAGTTAATGAGCAAGGAAGGATAGTTGAGTTTCAGGAAAAACCGTCTCATCCCAAATCTACAATTGAAAGCATAGCCTTCTATATTTTTCCCGGAAGCACAATACCCTTAATTAAGCAGTATTTAAGCGAGGATAACAATAAAGATGCCCCCGGTTTCTTGGCGCAATGGCTATCTCAAAAGGAATCAATGTATGCTTTTCTATTTACTGAAGAATGCTACGATATAGGTAATCCTGATGGCTACCACCGGGTGAATGAAATATATACTAAGAAAGGATAATCCTAATAGGCCAAATTGAAAGACCATGATATGACGCACAAAGACATTTCTGAAAAGTTTTGTCAAATCTGCCTTCAGCATATAGGAAAAAGATTTAAAGATTGATTTTTCAACAGGTTCCTGAACTCGATAATCTCTTTATAGCGTTGGATGTAAAAAAGATAAGGGGTTACAATAATTATTACCGGATAAGGGTAGGTGCTTATAGAAAAGGATGCACTCTGAAACAATATTAAATTTCTTACCGAGATTCATTGCTTTCCGAGGAATTACTTTCAGCAGGACCGGCAATACCAGCGATATGTGGCAGTTATACCCTCCTTCAAAGCTATTGTTGGCTTCCAGCCAAGTTTAAGTATTCGGGATATATCCAGTAGTTTTTTTGGCGTGCCGTTAGGCCTGGATGTATCGAAGTCAATCTGCCCCTCAAAACCGACAATACTACGGATTAATTCTGCCAGGTCGCCAATAGTAATGTCCTTACCCACTCCCACATTAATTATTTCGCCACTACGTGAGCTCTCTACAGATTCCATAAAAAAAAGACAAGCTGCCGCCAGATCGTCCACATGAAGGAATTCACGAAAAGGAGTGCCCGTGCCCCATAGTACTACCCTATCGGAAAATATTCCCTGGCTGCCAAGTTCTGAAACCAGCTCCTGATCAGACCTGGAAGGGTACGCTGAATCTTTAGACCGGCGGGATAAATCCCGACGAATACTGTTTAAATCATTAAGACTTAAAAGCCTGGCCAGGTGAAATTTACGTATTAAGGCTGCCAGAACATGGGAACCTGTAAGATCGAAGTTATCATTAGGCCCGTATAGATTGGTGGGCATAAGAGAAAGAAAGTCAGTTCCGTACTGGGTATTGTAATGGCGGCACATCTTAATTGCTGCTATTTTAGCAACCGCATAAGCCTCATTTGTCGGCTCTAGCGGCCCTGAAAGCAGATACTCCTCTTTCAGGGGCTGGTGTGCAAGTTTGGGATAAACACAGGAAGAGCCTAAGTTTATTAATTTAACTGTGCCGAATTTCTTAGCAGAATTGATAATATTAAGGGCAATAGCAAGGTTATCGTAGATAAATTGGGCCGGAAACTCTGAGTTGGCCCCTATACCGCCAACCCGCGCTGCAGTAAGAAAGACATAGTCCGGCTGTTCACTTTCGAAAAAAGCCTCTACCTGCTCCTGCCGGGTAAGATCAAGCTCTCCATGAGAACGGGTAATAATATTCGTGAATCCCTTTTGTTCTAAGAGACGTACAATGGCAGAGCCAACCAGCCCCTTGTGACCGGCTACATATATTTTGTCTCTTTTATTCATATTACACTGTCCCGCAGCGACAGGGCCCACAACCATGCAGGAAGATGCAGTTTAATATACCGCC
>DRHE01000321.1 GCA_011049745.1 Spirochaetales bacterium
AGATGTGTATAAGAGACAGGTATAATAGGATCCTTTGACCTGCTTGGGGCGCAGGGAATCGCCGATCCCAGAGCCGTGACCGGCGGCATCGCCCAGGCCCTGATCACTACAGCCTCGGGATTAACTGTAGCTCTCTTTACCCTGCTGCCCTACAACTATCTCAGACATCGGGTCCAAAAAGGAGCCGGATACTTATCCCAGGCAGCCACCCGACTGGAAGCGGTCTGTAAAAAATGATAATCCACTCCGGTTTTGAAGATAAAGAGGCGCGAATTGAGATAGTTGCCCTGATCGATGTTGTTTTCCTGCTCCTGGTTTTCTTTATCTACGCCATGCTTTCCCTCACCGTGCTGCGTGGAGTGGAGGTTAATCTGCCCGGAACTGAGGGCGCTCTGCAGGATTCGAGTATTATCATTACCCTGGATAAGGATAACAATTTTATCTTTGATGACCGGATAGTAGAGCTGGATGAGGCAGTAAACAGGATTTTAGCTGAAGCTGCAGAAAAAAAACTGCCTGTCTTAATCCGCGGTGACCGGGAAGCCCATCTGGGTCTGGCAATCGAGCTGTTGGAAAGACTGCGAGACGGCGGCTTAAGTTCGGTTTCCTTCCAGGTAAAAGGTTTTTAGGTGAAGGGGCTTAATGATTACCTGATTGCCCTCCTTATTACCCTGAGCCTGCACTTAAGCGGCGCAGTGGGTTATGAATTATTGAGCTCACCGGGCCGGGAGACCCTGCCCCGGTCAGAGATGGCAGACAATCCACCGGTTGCTTTAATGTTCTCTATATTACCGCAAGCTCCGCGGCCTGACACCCCCTCTGTCCCCCCTGTTCTACCGGTAGAAAATATGGATAACGCTCATACTGATGAAGCTGCTGAATCGCCGGCTATAACAGCTTCCACCACTCCGGTCAAAACCAGGACAACCCCGCCCATAGAGGCTCAAAAGCTCAAGGCTTTTACCGAGAAAAGCGAAAAATCCCCAGCTGCTGCCCCTCACTCCGGGCTTAGTCAAAAAAGGCCGCGCTATCATAAACCAGAGTTGCTAAACGAGATCCGACCGCGCTATCCATTAACTGCACGGCGACAGGAGCAGGAAGGAGTGGTAAAACTGCAGGCCTGGATAAAAAGCTCGGGCCGGGTTGATAGGGTGGAGATACTCATTTCCAGCGGCCACCCGATGTTGGATAGGGCTGCTTTAAAAGCAGTGAAAAAAGCCCGCTTTAAAGCAGCTGAAATGGACAATAGAGCGGTTGAGGGTAGTGTGACCATTAGTATTCGTTTTCAGCTTGATCGTTAAAGGTGCTCCACTGCAACTATTCACGGAATTGTCCATTATTTTTGCCTTTCACTTCTCGATCCCCACTCTGGCTGCAACACCATTTTCATAGTAGTGCCGGATCTCTCTCATTTCAGTAACCAGATCGGCCTGTTTAAGTATTTCCTGAGGCGCGTTCCTTCCGGTTAATACTATCTCTACATGAATTGGCCTCTGGGTGATTATCTCCAGCAGCTCTACTTCCTCAATCAAATTAAAGGAAAGCGCCACATTGATCTCATCCAAAACAACCAGGTCATACTCGCCGCTGTTAATCACTTCCCTGATCCTGGACAGGCCGTGGGCCGCGCATTGTTTATCTTTCCGCCTTATAGTGCTGCCGATAAATCTGCCGCTGCCGAACTGCTCAACTTCCACCCCCTCGAGCCGCTCGAGCGCTTTGAGCTCACTAAAACTGCCTTTTTTAAGAAACTGCCCGATGAAAACCCTCAATCCGGCGCCGGCGGCTCTTAGCGCCAGACCTAAAGCTGCAGTTGTTTTGCCTTTGCCTTTCCCGGTGTAGACCTGGATCATTCCCTTCATCATTATTTCAAACCAACCGCTATACCACAGGCAAGCCTCACATTATTCTCTACGAGCTTAATATTGCACTCCAGTGTTTTCCCTTCAGAGAATTCTACTATTTTAGACAATAGAAAGGGAGTGACCCCCTTGCCCGTAATTTTGCTTTTTTTCAATTCGGACAAAGCCCGGTTAAGATAACCTTCAATTACCGGAGCTGGAATTTCATACTCCGCCGGGATCGGATTGGCTACCAACAATCCCTGCTGCAACTTTAAATCTCGCTGCTGCAGATAAATTCGGGCTATTTCAGCGGCTGAGTCAACCTTGAGCACTGACTTTAAATTACTGGTACGGGAAAAAAAAGTGGGAAATTCCGCAGTTTTATAACCAAGTACCGGCACTCCCCTGGTTTCCAGGAATTCCAATGTTGCCGGTAGGTCGAGTATAGCCTTGGCACCTGCCGAGACCACGATTACCGGGGTGCGGGCAAGCTCCAGCAGGTCCGCAGAAACATCCCAGCTTTGCGCAGCGCCGCGATGCACTCCGCCAATGCCGCCGGTAGCAAAGACTGCAATCCCCGCCAGATGTGCGGCGATCATGGTGCCGCAGACTGTTGTAGCGCCGTCAAAACCCCCGGCCAGACAATAGCTGAAATCCCTCCTGGATACCTTGAGTATTTCTTCGGCGCTGCCCAGATACTCAACCTGAGCCGAAGAGAGACCGATGTGGAGTCTGCCCTTAAGAATTGCCACTGTTGCCGGGACCACACCCAAAGATCTTGCTGTTCCTTCATTGGCCAGGGCTGCTTCAATATTGCGTGGATAAGGCATGCCATGGGCAATTATAGTCGATTCCAGGGCCACTACCGGCTTACCCTGCTCGAAGGCTTCTTTTACCTCATCCTTTATCACCAGTTGTTCCTTCAAAGATTTCCCTCCGCCAATGCTTTTTCTACTTTACGCATAGCTCCCGGAACCTCAACCTCCAGGCGGCTCCCTCTATCAAGCCCACTGAGCAGAATAGAGAGAAAGCGGTCACCCGCACCCGTAGTATCTGAGGTCTCAACAATACTCTGCGGCGGATAATCCAGTCTCTGATTGCACTTGTAAAGGCTCACCCCGCTGCTCCCTCCGGTCACTATAATATTCTTTATCTTTCGCTGCTCAAGAAAAGAAAAGATCAGCTTATCAGCCGGCCATGCCTTATTCCCCGAAACCTCTTTTTCCATATCTTCTTTTCCCTCTGATAATAGAAAGCTTATCTCCTCGCGGTTTGCAGCGAACAGGTACAAACCTTTCAGGTTACTGCCATGTCTCAATACCTTCTCCCGGGATACACTCTCGAAGACCAGGCAGCATTTTTCCGAATAATGCTCAACAATTTCAGCGATCAATCCCGGTGCAAGATTAGCCTCGAGCACCAGGAAATCCTTAAGTTCAATCTGCTGCAGGGCGGAAACCACAAAGTCGAAGGTTAACCCCTCTTCTATTACCCCCATATCCGCCGCCCCATATTTCAGCCTCCCGGACTCCATTAAAGCAAGGTAACAGGCTGAATTGTATGCTTTGTTCTCCAGTATCTTTACTTCTCTCTCTGTTGAAAGCAAATGCTTCAGCCAGCCGGAAAAAGGATCGCTTCCCAGGGCAGTGATAAAGCATTTCTTAGTTTGCAGAGAGTGAAATATTCGAAAGCCTACCC
>DRHE01000322.1 GCA_011049745.1 Spirochaetales bacterium
CGGTAAACGCGGCAGGCACATATATCACTTTCGCCCCTCCAAGGGCCAACCGGCGGAAAAGCTCGGGGAATCTTAAGTCATAACAGATAGCCAGGCCGGAAAGAATACCGGAAATTTCTCCTATTGCCAGATGATCACCGGCTGCCAGCCGGGAGGATTCTCTGAAACTGTCTCCCCCAGGTATATCCACATCAAAAAGATGGATCTTTTGATAGTCAAGGCCGTGACTGCCATCCCTCCTGAAGTGACAGGCCAGGCTGGCTGCCTTTTCCCCGTTGTGCTGCACCAGTAAACCGGCAACAATTTCCAGTTTATTTTCCCCGGCAAAAGAGGAGAGCATTGAAAACCACGAACCCCCTCGCTCTGCAGCCGCCTTAGTAAAGGTTTCAATATGTCCCATATAATTGCTGTATTCCGGCAGCACAATAACGTCAGGATTCTTCCCAAGAGCTTCAACCAGGAGTTTATGGGTTGTCTCCAGGTTGGTCTGAGTGTTGTTTCCGGAATTAAGCTGGATTACCGCTATTCTACGGTTAGACAAAACACCCCGCTTCAAAGTTCCTGCTCTTTGCTGATGTCTTTGATTTTATCCCGCAGGTCAGCGGCTTTTTCATAATCTTCCTCTGCCACCGCAATTTCGAGCTCTTTTTTAAGCCCGTCAACAATGGTAAAACGCTGACTCACCATAGACTTAAGAGTGGAGTGGAGGTAGTTCAGGGATCTTGAGCGCTCAAATTGAAAAGCCGGGGTATCGATATCCGGCATATTTTCAATCTCCTCAATGGCGGATTCGATAATACCCATAGCTGCGGATTTAAACTCCTGATACAGCGAGATCATGGCTTTGGAAATAGCGAACATCCTGGTAATGTAAGGCCGGTACTGCAGCAGTTCATTTTTATCTTCCTCACTCTCTACATAGCGATCAACAAGATCACATATCCTCAGATTGTGCTCAGTATCCCTGGCTGTTCTGGTAAAATCGCCAATTTGAAAAAGTACCAGATAACGGTAATAATATAGAATGCCTTCCTCCTGCAGCTCCATGAAATCCCCGTGGCTGATAACAAAGCCCTGATCAGTGCCATTAGCCGCTTTGAAAGCCTCGAGGCGGCTTAGATAGGCTTCCAGTACACTGTCTTTAGCGAAGGGTCTATTACCGTCAGGCCTGCCGTCCATTTCGTACTGTTCAATACCAAGGGGCTTTCTCACCTGCAGAACCTCACGCCCATCACCAGCCTTAATAATGCGCACCTGGTCTTCAGGGTCATAGGCCCAGTTATTGAGAATATCTGTAATGTCCCCTGTATGTCTCATAACTATTCCCTGAATATATTATACGCACAAATCGGTGCAGCGGCTATCCCCCTATTCTGCTCTTTTCGGAAGCACAGTACTATTAAACAATAAGCAAATAAGCTCATCGCGGCTATCCCCTATTTTGCCCTTTTCTTAAACCCCGCTATATTTACTACGGCACCCGGGAGGCAATCCGACTTTATCTTACATACCCATACGACCCGCACCCGCTTTTTCTATTGCAAAGGCACTGTACTCATAATATTATGAGTATGGTAAAGGGGGGTAAGCAGGTGAGCAAGGTAAAAGTTATTTCTCTGGGAGGCTCTATTATCGCGCCGGATGGGGTCGATTTTGACTTCTTAAATAATTTCCGCCGGACCATCGAAGCATATCTGGCCGAAGCTGAAGAACACCGGCTCATACTGGTCTGCGGGGGCGGCGGCCCGGCCAGGGAGTATCAGAAGGCCTACCGCCGGATTATGGCTGAACCGGTGGCTGAGGCCCAGGACTGGATCGGAATTGCTGCAACCAGGCTTAACGGCGAGCTCGTCAGGCAACTCTTTGCACACCATTGCCCGGAAAGAGTGGTAACTGATCCCACTGCATTAACTCTCTTCCCCGGGCGGATCATGGTGGCTGCCGGCTGGAAACCGGGCTTTTCAACGGATTACGATGCTGTACTGCTGGCCAAAAAATTCCAGGCTGATACGGTGATCAATCTTTCCAATATAGCCCAGGTTTTCACTGCTGATCCAAAAAGTGATCCCCAGGCTAAGGCCCTGGAAACTTTGACCTGGAATGAATTCCGCAAGCTCGTAGGCCATACCTGGACACCGGGCAAGAATGTTCCCTTTGACCCCATAGCCACCAACCTGGCAGCGGGCAGCGGATTACGGGTGATCGTGGCAGCGGGAAGGGACCTGGAAAATCTTAAGAAAATACTGGCTGATAAAGATTTTATAGGAACCACAATCGGCCCTGAATAGCTATATTCGCCGCCCGGGACCCGCATCTGCCCGCTGAACCTGCCGCTGCTGCCCGCCGGAGCGTTCTGCCCAGATTTGGAGGAAAGGGGTTACACTTCTTAAAATCGGGGAGATAGTCCCGCTCAGCTTCCAACTCCTGAATAAAACCGCGTTCGATATTTAATCTCTCAAGGCAGCCGAGCACCGCCTCATATTCCTCCCTGCTTACCCGTCTATTTAAGCTTCCCATCGGCTTGAGCGGTGATACCGGAGTATACTGAAA
>DRHE01000323.1 GCA_011049745.1 Spirochaetales bacterium
GTATTACACCTTTCATTCTGCCTTTATCCTTCACAACATTTGCTCCTTTCCTATACTGATTATCGACCCCACAAACAGGCTGTCCTTTTCTCCTCGCCATCAGGCGCTTGCCCACTCCCCTGTCGAATCGGTAATGCCAACCAGCCTCCTCGATCGCTTTCTTGTGGACATCCAGTCCAACATACTGTACTCTTTCCATTGTGACCTCCTATCTTGTATGTGGCGTGTCTACGCCTTTCCTAAGGGTAAGGCAAATCCACGATTTTGCAAGTACGGGGGTCACATCATATTGTCTTGTTCCTGTACGCCCCCTGGTTCTCTGGCATTTTACAAATATAGATGATCCAACGAATCAGAGAAAACCATCGGCCAGTTTGTAGGGTCGATAATCAGTATAGGAAAGGAGCAAATGTTGTGAAGGATAAAGGCAGAATGAAAGGTGTAATACTTCCAGGAAACAGCACGGTTGAATTTAAGGATTTTGACATCTCAACCCCGCGGTACGGAGAAGTTCTGATAAAAATAAAATCATCTACAATATGTGGAAGTGATATACGTGCAATCTATCACGAGCACCTCGGCAAGGGTCCTGAAGGTTATCAGGGTGTTATTGCAGGACATGAACCATGTGGGAAGATTGTGGAGTGCGGCCCGGGATTACGACGTTTTAAAGAAGGTGATCGCGTAATTATCTATCATATTTCCGGATGCGGCGTATGTAATGACTGTCGACGGGGTTATATGATTAGTTGCACGAGTGATGAATACAGAAAAGCTTATGGATGGCAGAGAGATGGTGGCATGGCAGAATATATTATTGCAGAAGAAAAAGATCTTGTTCTGCTTCCTGATGAATTGACTTATTCTGATGGCGCACAGATTGCCTGCGGTTTTGGAACTGTGTATGAGGGACTTGAGAAGATAGGTATCTCAGGGAACGATACTGTACTTGTAACCGGTCTTGGTCCTGTGGGCCTTGCAGCCCTGATGCTCAGCAAAGCCATGGGAGCCTCGAAAACAATCGGAATTGATATCATTGATGAACGGCTCAAAATTGCAAAAGAGATGGGGCTTGCAGATCATGTACTAAAAGCCGGACTTGATAATGTTCAGGATATTTTAGACATGACAGGCGGCATGGGATGTGAAAAAACCATAGACTGTTCTGCAAATGAAGATGCAAGATTCACCTGCATCAAGGCTGCCAGAAGATGGGGAAAAATTTGTTTTATCGGAGAGGGCGGAGATTGTTCTTTTCAGCCGAGCCCTGACATCATACATGATCAGAAAACTATTTATGGGAGCTGGGTGACTAATATCTGGCGAATGGAAGAACTTGTGGAAAAAATTGTTCGCTGGGGAATACATCCGGAGAAGTTGATCACTCACAGGTTTCCACTGGGAAGAGCAGATGAAGCATACGCCCTTATGGCAAGCGGAAAATGCGGAAAGGTTGCCATTGTATTCGATGAGGAGATGAAATAAATGGAAAAATTAAACCCGGCGGATTTACCATATTTTGAACTATATACCGAAGCGTTTTTTCAGCTGTTGGACGTGGAACTTAGTGATTCCGGCGCCGGTATTCCTTACAGCTTGGTGCGGGGTACCTTCATTATTTGCAAACACTATAGATAGAATTGGATCAAGTGGGAATGTGGGAATTAGTGATAGACGGTTTTAGGTTCATCTTCCAACAGCACTATGGAGATAAAGGATTCAGCATTCGCAAGGTTGTAGGGGTTTAGGAAATGTAACCCGCAGGTTGATCCAGATCTTACCATTCTCATTTACCCGCTTACTCGCTATTCAATAAATTTTTAAGGAACTGAATATCCGCGTAATCGGCGCTGCTCTTATCCTTGCGGCTCTCTTTAAGGACAAGCAGATCCTCAATAGAGGCAACGAGAATAAAAAAATCATCCATGGGAATCTCTCTGGCGCTTTCCTTCAATCTCATTACCGGGATACTCAATTCAAAGAGGTAATCAACCTGGGTAGTGATGTCTATGTTTTTTAACGGAATACCCTGGATGCCGGGTTTCTGTTCATAGCCGATAAAACTGGCTGATCCGCTTTTACTCTCCCTTATCCATTCCTTCGCTTCAGGCCCAGATAACTGTACAATCGCAGAATCATTCTCTACTGCTGTTACCAGGTAGTAACCATGCTCATACATCAAATCGGTAACTATATCGATATCCAGGGTTCTAATGGCAAGATCAAGATCATGGGTCACTCTCGGACTGTTATATAAACGCATCGCAATACCGCCGATAAGAATTGCAGTTATATCGTTGTCATACAAAAGCCGCAAGAGCTGTTTCTTATCAGCCATTACTTTTTTTTGGATGTTTTTTCCTGAGATAATAGAGCGCATATTGAGGGTTGAGCTCCAATAAGAAACGTGATTCTTTTTCACATAATTCTATTTTTAAGGAAGGAGAGATACTCTTTAAGGTTTCGATCTGAAGTCTGCGGGATATATCCTCTGTTTGCATTGATTGACACCGCCTTGGCTGACTTCTACTTATGAAATCAATTATGGATAACAGAATAGCACCTGTCAAGAAAGCGGCTGGCATTAAGTTCAAATTACAACATCGCATTGAAAACCGCGCCGGGGTGCTCAAGTATTATGTGAATGATCAGTAAATCGGGATAGTGTGCAGCAGAAGGGAATACGCCCGGATTGATGATTATGATAAGCAATGTGGGATATCTCATTTCTGGTGTATAGCAGATCAGAATGATATTTTACCTGCTCAAGATTAATGCTATACTCCGGCCATCAGGAGGATTACACCAAGATGAATGAAGATAACTATTCCGGGGCTAAAGAAGTTACCTGGGACTTAAGCGACCTCTATGATTCCATAAGTGATCGGGATATCGACCGTGATCTTGATCAGGCTGATTACAAAGCTAAAAAGCTTGCTGCAGAATATAAGGGCAGAATTCCCGATCTAACCGCGGAAGATATGTTAAAACTGCTGCAGCGCTACGAGGAGATCCTGGAACTATCCGGGAAAGCTTCTACTTATGCCTATCTCTCCTGGTCCACCAATACCGAACTTGCTGAGCGGGGAGCCCTGCTTCAGAAAAACACAGAGCGTTCATCAAGGCTGCATCAAGAACTCCTCTTTATCGAACTTGAGTGGGCTAAGGCTCCGGAAGCTAAAGCCCGGAAGCTGATGGCTGATCCCAAATTAGCTCATTACCGGCATAAACTTGAAGTTACCAGGCGTTTTCGACCCTACCTTCTAAGTGAAGCCGAGGAAAAAATACTGGCTGAAAAAGCGGTTACCGGTAATAATGCCTGGACTCGTTATTTCGGCGAGGTCTTGAGCAGGACCAAATATGAACTTGATGGTGAAGCCCTGCCTCAGCAGGTAATTTTAAAGAAACTCTATGATCCCGACCGGGAGTTGCGGTGCCGCGCTGCCGCCGCCTTTACTAAAGGGCTGAAGCAGCTTGGTCACACCACCACTTATGTCTTTAATAATATCCTGGCCGATAAGGCCTCTAATGACCGGCTGCGCAGCTATCCAGGCTGGATATCGGCCCGTAACCTCGATAACGAGGTTGATGATGCTACAGTATCCGCTTTGATAAATGCGGTAACCTCGCGCTACGATATTGTAGCCCGTTACTACCGCCTGAAGGCGGGGCTGTTGGGGTTGACAGAGCTTTACGATTATGACCGCTATGCGCCAATAAGCGAGACGGCTCTCTCCTACACCTGGGACCAGGCTAAAAAGGTAGTGTTGAAGTCCTACCAGGCCTTTCATCCGAAAATGGCGGAAATTGCCTCTCTCTTTTTTTCCCGGCAGTGGATAGATGCAGCAGTGAGCCCCGGTAAGCGGGGTGGCGCCTACAGCCACGGTGCGGTACCTTCAGTGCATCCCTATATCTTTATTAATTTTGAGGGAAGGGAGCGCGATGTCACTACCCTGGCCCATGAACTGGGACACGGCGTGCATCAGTGCCTTTCCCGTAAACAGGGCATATTGAATGCGGATACGCCCCTGACTATGGCTGAAACCGCTTCGGTCTTTGGTGAAATGCTTGTCTTCCAGGATCTGATAACCGCTGAAAAGGACCCGCAAGTCAAACTTTCCATGTTAGTCAGAAAAATTGAAGACAGCCTGGCAACAGTTTTCCGCCAGGTAGCCATGAACCGCTTTGAGGATGGGGTTCACCGGAAACGGCGTTCCCAGGGAGAATTGACAACTGAAGGTTTAAGCGAAATATGGTTAAAGACCCAGGAAGATATGTTCAAAGGCAGTGTGACCTTGACCCGGGACTACAGCCTCTGGTGGAGCTATATCCCCCACTTTATTAATGTTCCCGGCTACGTTTATGCCTATGCCTTTGGCGAGTTGCTGGTATTGGCTCTATATGCCCGCTACCAGGAGGCGGGAACTGATTTTGCAGAGGATTATCTGGATATGCTCTCAGCCGGAGGCGGGGTCCAGCCAGAAGAACTGGTCAAACCACTGGGAGTTGACCTCAAGGATCCCGCTTTCTGGGATCAGGGTTTGGCCAGAATAGAGAGGCTGGTGGCGGAAGCGGAGATGATCTCGCCCACCTGTTCATGGGGATGACTGTGCTCGGGAATAGCCGCGGCCGGGACCATCTTCAGCATACTTATCATTACATTTTTTCCCCAGGCTACCCGGTGCTCTATCCCCTCTTTCAACTCCTGTACAGGCAGTTGTTCCGGAATGACAAATCTCATTTTATGCCTCCTATCGGCTAAATTGGTCAACCAGCCATTGCCAGGAGTACTCCGGCAGCAACCGCCGAACCGATTACTCCGGCCACATTCGGCCCCATGGCATTCATGAGCAGGAAGTTGCTGGGATTCTCCTTCTGCCCCAGCTTTTGTACAACCCTGGCAGACATGGGCACCGCTGAAACACCTGCAGCACCGATCATGGGATTTACCTCGCCCCTCGTTAAAATAGACATCAATTTACCGAGCAGTACACCCGCTGTTGTGCCGATGGAAAAGGCGACCAGCCCCAGGACTATAATCATTATAGTCTTTATATTAAGGAATTCCTCAGCCGACATTCTTGAGCCAACAGCCACACCTAAGAATATGGTAACAATATTTATAAGCTCATTCTGCGCCGTCTTTGAAAGACGCTCTACAACTCCCGACTCACGGAAAAGGTTACCCAGCATCAACATACCGATCAAGGGTGTTGAGGCTGGAACCAGCAAAGCCGAGGCGATAGTGGTCAAAATTGGAAAGAGGATCTTGACTCTCTGTGATACCGGCTTTATCTCAGACATTACGATAACCCGCTCTTTTTTAGTAGTCAGCAAACGGATAATCGGCGGCTGAATTATCGGCACCAGGGCCATATAGGAATAAGCGGCAACTGCAATAGGCCCCAAAAGATGATCAGCCAGACGCGCCGTTAAATAAATTGCCGTGGGGCCGTCGGCGCCGCCAATAATAGCAATGGATGCGGCTTCGTTAAAGGGAAAGCCAAGCGCCCTGGCTCCCAGCAGGGTACCGAAAATACCGAACTGGGCGGCTGCACCCAGTAGAAAGGTCTGCGGCTTGGAGAGCAGAGGACCGAAGTCAGTCATGGCTCCCACACCCAGAAAGATCAACGGCGGAAAGATGCCTGCTTTGATACCAAAATAGAAATAATGGAGCAATCCATCAGCCTCCGCCAGCCCGGCCAGCGGCATATTTACTAAAATGGCGCCAAAGCCAATGGGTACTAAAAAAGAGCGGGTTATCGTAATGTCTGAGATAAAGCCGGTATCACAA
>DRHE01000324.1 GCA_011049745.1 Spirochaetales bacterium
CAGAGACTGTTGAACTGATCCGCAGCAACCTGATGGAAAAGGGCGATGTTTTGAGCGTAGCCAGAATAGCGGGCATCAGCGCTGCCAAAAAAACCAGTGAGCTTATTCCCCTCTGCCATAATATAGCTATTGACCAGGTGACTGTTGACTTTGCCGTTAAAGATGACGGTATCGAAATAAAAAGCTCGGCACTCTGCACCGATAAAACCGGCATTGAGATGGAAGCCCTGACCGCGGTTTCCCTGGCCGCCCTGACCATCTATGATATGTGCAAAGCGGGGGATAAATCCATGGTAATATCAAATATCCGCCTGCTTGCCAAAACCAAGGAAGAGACAACATGACCGCCGCCGGTAAAGAGCGATTCACTATTCTGTCGATCAATATCTCCCAAAAAAGGGGAGAACAGAAAAAACCCGTCAAAAAGGCGCTGCTGCGGGTTGATTTCGGCATTGAGGGAGATGCCCACAGCGGCAACTGGCACCGCCAGCTCTCCCTGCTGGCTGATGAGGATATAGAATTGATGCGCAATAAGGGTGTGGAGCTTAACTTTGGTGACTTCGCCGAGAATATTACCACCAGGGGCATTGACTTAAGCTCCCTGCCTGTCGGCGCCATTCTGCACCTGGGCCCGGTGATCATGGAGGTAACCCAGATCGGCAAGGAATGCCATCACGGCTGTGCCATCTACCAGGTAATCGGCGACTGTGTTATGCCCCGGAAAGGCATTTTCGCCAGGGTAATCAAGGGGGGAGAGATCAGTTGTGAAAGTAGCTGTTATTACCATATCAGACCGGGCGGCTGAAGGGATCTATGAAGACCTTTCGGGTCCGGAGATAGAGAGCATTGTGAAAGAGAGTTATCCCGGGGTACAGATAACCAGGGAAATTGTGCCCGACCAGAGGGAAGACATCCTGGCGGCCTTTGCCAGCCACCGGTCAGCTCAAGCAGATTACATTATCACCACCGGGGGCACCGGTATCTCACCCAGGGATATTACCTCCGAGGTAACGGCAGAGTACTGCGACCGGGAATTGCCCGGTATTGCCGAGGTCTTAAGGGCGGAATCATACCGGGAAACCAGGAATGCCATGCTCTCCAGGGGCTTCGCCGGTCTAAAGGGCAATACCTTTATTATTAACTTCCCCGGCTCACTCAAAGCGGTGCGCCTCTGCACACGGGTATTGATACCTATTATGGAGCATGGCCTAAAAATGCTCCGCGGTGGGGGTCATAGCCAGCATGGCAACTCTCCGAAAAGCTGATACCATAGAAATCTTCGCGGCTTCGCCCGCTTTTATGCTTAATCGGAAAACTCAAAGTGAGCGTCACACCCTGGACTTTGAGGAGATAGGAGGGAAAATGATCTGAATCGTTGTGCCCTTTTCCAGTTTGCTGGAAACCCAAATATGACCATGGCTCTGCTTGACGATTCCATAAACCGCGGAAAGACTGAGACCCGTGCCTGCGCCGATTTCTTTTGTCGTAAAAAATGGATTGAAGATCTTTTCTCTGGTTTGCTCGTCCATCCCAATCCCTGAATCCCGCACCAACAGCGATACGTATACTCCAGGCTCCACGCCCTGATGTCCGGCACAATAAACTTCGTCTAGATTGAGGTTCTCGGTTTTAATGGTCAACCTGCCGCCCGCCGGCATCGCCTCGATGGCATTGTCCGTCAGGTTGATAATGACTTGCTCCAGCTGATCTTTGTCGGCTTTGATCGCTCGCAATTCCGGTTCAAGATCCATATTCATCTCAATATCGCCTCCAAGCGTCATTTCCAGGATCTTGCTCAATTCGGCGAGCATCTCATTCAAGTTGAGAACAACTGGCCGGCGTATCTGTTTACGGCCAAAGGCCAGGAGCTGCTGGGTCAACGAAGCAGCCCGTTCCGCGGAGCGTTTTATTTCCAGGACACCTTCAAAAAGCGTTTCCGGCAGGTCCGGCTCCATCATGAGCTCGGCGTAACCGATGATCACTGCCAATATATTGTTGAATTCGTGGGCAATACCCCCTGCCAGCTGTCCTACGGCCTTCATCTGCTGGGCAACTTGCAGCTGTCGTTCCACCTCGAGCTCCCTGGTCACATCCCGAATTACAGCTACGTAGTTGATGACCCATCCAGAGTTGTCCAGAATCGGAGACAGAAGAGTCTCGATGACAAAAGGAGTCCCATCTTTTTTCTCTTCGCTGATCCTTCCGGACCATGTCTCTCCACTCAGAAGCGTGTTCCAAATGTTTCTGTAAAACTCTTCGCCCTGCTTTCCGCCTTTAAACCTCTGCAGGCTCTGCCCGGTCATATCCTCGTTGCTGTACCCGGTTATTCTTTCAAAAGATGGATTAACGTAACGAACAGAACCATCGAGGTTGAAAATCAAGATTCCTTCATCTGTTTGCCGTACAATGGTAGCCAGCCGTGCGTTTTCCTGCTCCGCCATCCTGCGCTGGGTGATGTCCCGCAGTATCCAGAAAGCTTCTACGAAATTCTCCTGTCCATCGAAATTGAGAGTGGATGTTACCAATAGATAGCGCTTCTCATTTTTAAGGGTAGTGATCTCGATTTCATACGATCTCCGCGATTGGTCCCAACTGTGCTCCTTCTGCTCTTTTACCAGCAAAAGGTATTCAGGCTGTAAAAAGTTGTCCAGATTTTTTCTGATCAGTTCTCCCGGCAAAACGCCAAAGATTCTCTCGGCCGCGGGATTGGCAAAGGTGATCTGCTCGTCCGCGTCGACAACACATATCCCTTCCCCCTGCTGTTCGACCAGGTTCTTGTACCGTTCTTCACTACTGCGCAGCTCTTCCTCTGCCCGCTTGCGCTCGGTAATCTCACGTGCTACCCCCTGAGTACGAACAAACCGCTCTCCACCCGCTTCGCCTGCTTGATAAATTCCCTCTGCCTCGATAATCTCGAAAGGCACGACTGCCCCGGCACTCGTTACCAGGCGAAGCTCAAACCCGGTAGTCCTGCGTTCACCCTTTCTTCGTTCACTGACCCTGTATCTTGCTTTTGAACGATCATCCGGATAGATAAGATCCAGTATGTTCTTTCCAATCAGCTCATCCACAGTGTACCCGTACTTGCTGATTGCTTTATTAATGAAGATGATGTTTCCTTCCTGGTCAAGCTCGTACACCAGGTCCGGAATTCTATCTATGATCGATTTGAATTCGCTTGCCGATTCGTTCATCATTCAGGGCCTACCTATCAATATATAGTATCGGTGCAGTTTCGGAAAATATTCAAACCCAATTGTCGCCGACTCAGGAACCTGGCGTTTACCAGCACACGGGTATTGATACCTATTATGGAGCATGGCCTAAAAATGTTTCGCGGCGGGAGTCATTGAAACGTCCTGTTATTAGTATGAACAACTCCCGTTCCGATCAGTATCCGGATTCCACAAGACGGGCAAGCTGAACGTCGCGTTCATCCAGCACAGAACCCACTGAGGTCTTTTTCTACCCGGTAGATCTGGGCCCTCGTCCACGACTCTGCCCATCCCGGAGCACTGCCAATTACCGCTTCCATTTCCAAACCGCGCTCGTAGGCCTTGCCGCCGGCTAAAACAATCTCTTCAAGAACCAAGGATAAAATCACCTCACAGGATGTACGGTGTCTATTAACCATTACTTGAGCTTGTTGAAGAGTTTAAGTATGGATTTTCTATCAAAGGTCAAATTAGCCAGTAAGTAGTCGTCCCTTTGTATGCTTGCAATGAGTAGCCTGTCTCTATTACTATCCATCAGGTTAATCAGATCTGCTTTGGAGGCCTTCGAACTCAGATACAAAGCATACAGTTTATTGAATAATGCCGGATCACTTTTTTTGGATAGGATAATAAGCTTTTTCAGTGACCTGGTTATAATCCTGGATGAATCCTGTAAAAATTTACTGCGGATATTGTTTAGTTCCGCCGAAGCCTTTTTGTTCAGAGCTTTGGAAGCAGGCGCCTGCGCCCTTTTTACGGAGATTTCTTTCGGGACCGCTTTTTTCTTTTTTGGTCTTCTGACCGCATCAATTTTCTTTTCAATTATCTTTCCAGGACTTCCGGCTTTGACTCCCTTGCCCATTTCGCTTTTTACCGCTGCCGGTGCCTTATTTGCTCTGGCAGCTCCCGCTTTTTCCTTCAAGCTTGAACCGGAAATTATTTTCATCAGTCTTTTGTATTCATTAGCCTCCTTGGTGCTGTTGCCTTCTTTGATTCCCAGGAAATTGTATCTATCCTGGTCGGTTTTGAAACGCAGCATGAATTCCGCTAATTTCTCGGCGAACAGGTGCTTCTCTCTATCAGCTAAACCTTTCAGGCCATTCATTTCAAAGACCAAAGCCTCTATTTTACCGTGACCGATATAGGTTGCGCCGTTATAAGAAAATATTTGTCCTTCCTTTAATAGCTGATTGAGAGCAGCATCCCTGTTATCCCGGTTTCCTCCCTTGAATCCCTTGAATCTCTCATCCTTCGATTCCTTTGAGATAAGGAGGTGAGGATTTTCAAAACTGCTCAATCCCGTCAGAGCCTGCCTTATCTCATCTGGAATGTGGGTAACAGGTTTCGACTCGTAAAGAATATTTTCTGCTTCTGCATGAAAATCCTTGAGCTTATTTATTAATTTCCTAACCTGCGGCGCATTTTCTCCATAGAGGGCCTCTAATCCTTCAGGATTGATCTTACCCTGAAGAAGACTTTCCAGGGTCGCCAATTTATTGCTGAGCTTTTCAAGTTTCGGCTTATCGATAAAACTCCTGCGCAGCTCTATGGCCATAGTTTCGGGAGAAAGAGAGTCCAGATAGCTCAGAATACCGGCCAGGCTCCCTGCGCCGGCTTCCTGTTCAGCAGCTTTCTGATCTTTTTTTTCAAGCTGTACCCCGGCATCGATCTCTGCCTTTACCTCCTCCTGCCAGATCCTTCGTATATTTCCCAGGATCGCTGCAATTGTTTTCACATCCTCAGCTTCTACTCCGTAATCTTTTGCCTCAGCCGGCTCGACATTACTTCCGCGCAGAGCCGGCAGGAAAATATTCTCATTAACTGCCCTGATCACGTCAGCCTCCCTTGTGTTCCCTTTTTCTGTAAGCTCAGGCAGAAATGTGTCTTCGATGATCCTGGGAAGGGCTGCTGTATTACAATTGAGCAGTTCTGTTAATAAGCTGCTTAACATGTTCTTATTCTTCTGATATCCCTCCTGGCTTTCGTTTGCCCCGGTAATCTTTTCTACTCTTGCCTGGATCTCCCTTTTTTCTTCCTTATCCTGATTCAGTTCTTCTCCCTTGTTTATGATCCTGGTTTCAATTCTTCTTTGTATTCCATCGATCGACGCCTGATCATCCGGCTGTTTTCTCAGGATCCCTTCCAAAACCTGCAGGGGGCTCTGTTTCGTCTCTGTGAACAGCTTGTCTATTTCCTCAGAACCCGGTAAGGCTGAAGGTCCACCGGTCTTCTCCGTACTGGTCACAGTGGATTCATCCTCCCGATATGGCCTGGAGTACTCTGCACTGTCTTTCTGTGCCTGCAGAATATTTTGCAGGTCTTTAAGCACCTTATTAAAATCCGGCGGGGAGAGATTGAACTTTTTCTTATAATTGAGGCAATTCTCATTGGCAGTATCATCACGAAATCTTTCCACATATTTAATCCTGTTGGCCGGAGGCTTATCAAAACCCAATATGTATACAGCATAATAGGAAACAAGCTCAGGGGTCAGGCCCAGCTGGTTACAGTAATTATCAGTCTCTGAAGCATCAATTTCCATCAAAGCATTATTAACCAGACTTAAATATTCCTGCTTTTCACTAAAGCTTAGCTTCAGCCTGCCGGCCAGGGCTTTTACCCGATCCTCCGGTTTCTCGCTGCTTGAGCTCATCAAATAAAATAAAACACGCCTTTCCCTTCCGAAAAGAGACTTTTTATCCAGGGGCTTGAGGGTTTCCTGCTCGATGATTATTTGCTGTTTTTTACCGGCGCTGCTTTCCTTCAAAACTGCGCGGGTTAAATCGTTGACATTATCGTAAATGAGCGGTTTTTCTCCCTCCTTTAAGGCGCCCAGTTTGCTCTTCACACAATCTCTCAGCGCCTTCTCAGGGATCCTTTCCTCCGCCTCAGCCATTCTCTGATCCATATGATCGCTAAAAGCTCTATAGGCGCCTAAGTACCTCCTTCTCTTCAGCCAATCCAACTGTGCTTCCGGGCTCTCTTTGAGCCCGGCCAATTCCCGATCGATCCATTCCTTTGAAATATCCTCAGGTTCCAGGTTGACAGCTTTTTGAATATCATCGATCAAATTCTGAACCGTGATGGTCAAATTTTTGTATTCCGGATCATCCAGTTTTTCCTTCAAATAACCTATCTTTTCTTGCGGCTCAGTAATTCCTCTCAGATCACTGAACAGTCTTTCTAATAAGCCGCCCTCTGCGCCTCTGGCCTTCTCATAGCCGGCTATCTGCCCTTTCAGGAATTCCTGAATATGAGGCGCTTCGATATAATCGTTGTCAATCCAGAATTGTAAATTAACGATCTTACTGCTGATAGAAAGGAGAGAGTCAATCTCTTTCCTCATCCTTTTGGAAACTTCCAGAATGTCGTTGAATTTACCTCTGCCCGTTTCCTCGCTGCTGTTTTCCGTTATTCCGGCAATTTTATTTACCTCCTGCTCAAAGCTCAAGTATATGCTCCTCCCCAGGAC
>DRHE01000325.1 GCA_011049745.1 Spirochaetales bacterium
AATTATATCTGCTCAAATGCCACCTGCCAAGATTTGCGCTTAAAAACATATCCAGCTTATCACCGCAAAAGGCTATATTTGTCGGAGCGGCCATGGCTGTACCCTCAGGGTCCTCAGCAATAACTTCCAATTTACCTTCAGGAGTATATCGATATATTACATCGGGGCGATAGCAGGAAATATAGAGGTTTTCATCAGCGTCAAAGGCCAGACCATCCGGTACCGTACCAGGTAATTTCATCACGCTTTCAACGGCTCCGGAACTCCCGTTATCTTTTAGAGCAATTCGATATACCCCGGGACTGAGGCTGGTTGCCACGTAAAGGTAGGTTTCGTCTGCATTCAAGCAGAGACCATTGGTAAAATCAGTTATTGCTCTGGACCAGACTTCCCCTTTGCCTCCTGGTTTTATCTTTATGATTTTTCCATTATTCTCCTTCCATTTTCCCGAATCAGAAACGTAAAGATTGCCCTGCTTGTCAAAAACCGGATAATTCGGCATGACAAAGGGCTCATCAGCAGCACCGTCGCAATAGGTAACCACCCTGCCTTTTGGGGATATCATCTGCACCACCGCATGAAGCGAATCACAGGCATAGATATTACTATTTTTATCCAGGGCCAGGCCGAGAATAAAGCCGCCGGTATGGGCAATAATATCCGGCTTGGGGTCCCTGGGATCGATGCGATACAACTGTCCCGCTTCACCACCGGCATAGATATAGCCATCCAGTCCCCAGGCAACACCTTCAGGATGATCTAAACCGTCAACATAAACTGAAATGTCATTACGAGCTAAGAGTGCCATCATTCGCCTCAGCAAAGCCGCTTATATGATGTAAAGCCGCCATCAATATACAAATCCTGTCCGGTAATAAAACTTGCCTCATCTGAACTTATCCAGGCTACCGCCTTTCCTATATCTTCCGGTTCAGCAATTCTTCCTAAGGGATTTTGTTTGGCCATCATCTTTTTATAGGCAACCGGATCCTTAAGAGCGCCTGGGTCCCTATCGACCATGGGTGTATTGGTAGTACCGGGGCTTATACAATTAACGCGAATGTTATCTTTTCCCACCTCACTGGCAAGCGCGTAAACAGCGCCCACCTGTCCGGCTTTTGTCGCTCCATAGACAACAGCCTGAGGAAAACCTATTCTGTTCAAAACTGAGGAACAGAAAACTATTGATCCTCCTCCCCTCTTCTTCATCGCGGGAATAGCATATTTAGCGCACAATAAAGAGCCCATGAGATTTATATCGATTATCCTGGCAATATCATCTCTTGACATATCTACCAGATCACGATAATCAGTAACTCCGGCGTTAGCAAACATTATGTCCAAACCCCCATAAATTTCCTCTGCACAGGCAAGGATATTGCTTACTTCGACTTCACTTCTCACATCGGCACGGACAAAGGTTGCTTCGCCCCCCTCTTCTTTAATAAGTCTTTCCGTCTCTTTGCCCGCATCGATATTCTTATCATTAACAACAACAAGCTCAGCACCCTCTTGAGCAAGGACAATTGCTGCTCCACGACCAATTCCGGAACCCGCTCCTGTTACTATTGCTACTTTGCCTTGCAGCCTTCCATTAGTTCCCATATATTCCTCCTGGAATCAACGATCATAGTCATTTATCAACTTCAGAGCTTCGCTTTCAATTGCCGCCATTTCAGGAATTGATTCAATTACTTCAAAATCAATACTAATGATGTATCGCTTCTGTGGTTGAAGAAAGAGCAGATCTCCCTTTTCCCTGACAGCAGCTCTCCCTAAAGGCACTGCAGTTCCCGGTTCCAATCCGAGTGCGTAAAAACCCTGTCGCGTCATCTTCCACTCAGTAAATTTGGGAAGCTTCCTCTTGTCAAATCTAATGACAATTCCAAGAGGCGTGCCATCGCCAATATCCCGGTTAAGCAAAGCCATGAAAGTCTTATTTTCAGTATCTGCCGCTAAATTATGGAAAAATACTTTCTGGTCCACACTTGGTGCGCCCGAGTAACTAACTCCACAGGTGGTCAACAGCCCGCCAAAAAAACTTCTCAACCATTTGAAACCTGATTCTTCATAATATGCCGGTGAAGTTATGCCGGTACCGGAAAGAAAACTTAATGATTTTCCTTTGAAAAAAGCGTGCGAAATATCCATTCCTCTTCCAGGAAGCACACTAAAGTTAAGTCCGCTCCCGGTGTTGATATTTATTACTTTTACACCCTCAGCCTTGCCGTCATTTAATGTTGAAATTTGCGCTCCTGCCAACTGATGAGAGTCTCCGACATAAGATAATAGTTCTTTCTTGCTCCATTCTCTGCCAACATACTCTGCCATTACTTTCTAAAGAACTACGAACTGTTTTATATAATCACGACTCTGAAGCAGGGCTGTTTTGCGTGAGTCAAGCGAATCTTCGTACGCCCGATCTTCCACTTCAATACATACCGGACCCTTGTAACCGATATCAGTTAAAGCAGAGAAGAATTTGCCCCAGTTGACATCTCCCAATCCAGGAAGTTTGGGTACATGATATTCCAATGGTGTTGCCATTATACCCACATCATTAAGCCGGTCATAATTTACCTTAGCGTCTTTAATGTGCACATGATAAATACGGTCCTTAAATTCATAGATGGGTTTAATATGATCCATCTGCTGCCAAACCAGATGGGAGGGATCGTAATTCAAGCCAAAATACTTTGATGGGATTTCTGCGAACATACGCCTCCAGATTGCAGGGCTGTATGCAAAATTTTTTCCTCCCGGCCATTCATCGCCGGTGAAATACATAGGACAATTCTCGATCCCTATTTTTACCCTGTTATTCTCAGCATGCTTTACTATTGCCGGCCACACAGCTTTGAACCTTTTCCAATTGTCTTCGATATTCCTGGTATGATCACGGCCTATAAAGGTGTTGACCACCGGTACACCCAGTTGTTGTGCGGCAGTAATGACCTGCTTAAGATGTTCAACGAAAAACCTGGATTGCTCTTCATCCGCTTCCAGGGGATTCGGATAGTACCCCAAACCTGATATGGAGATACTCTTTTCTTCTAAAGTCTTTTGGATTTTTGCTGTTTTCTCTGCAGTTAGTTCACTGACATCTATATGGGTAACCCCGGCATATCGCCTTTCAGCCTTGCCTTTGGGCCAACACATCAATTCAATACAGGAAAATTGTTCCTCTGAAGCAAAATTAATAACTTCAGCAAAATCAAGCTCAGCAAAAATTGCACTTACAAAACCTAGTTTCATTCTAAAACCTCCTAATTTTATATCTTAACCCACTTTTCACTATCACTACTTTCAAGAATCTTTTCGCCCAACACTAATTCACGCAAGCCGTCCTTAAAAGTCGGGAAAGGTGGTGTACTGTTCCTATTACTATCCCGAATATAAGAATAAATTTCTTTGAATATTTGCTTTAAGGTGTCAGGAAAACCCTCATTATGGCCTCCCGGGTAATCTATCAGGTTCGTGCACTCGGGATATACTAAAGCTGGATCTTTCATCAGTATCTCATTATTGCCGTCCCTTCTGCCGATCCACATTTGATTGGGTGCTTCTGAGTCCCAGGCAGCCGACTTCTTTGAACCATCCATCTCAAAGTAAAGTCTATTTTTTCGTCCGGCGGCCACCTGGTTTACGGTCATCACCCCCTTCGCTTCGTTTTTGAATCTAAATAGTACTGTTGCATAATCTTCAGTATCAATATTTATATCCTGATAATCTTCCGGTTTCAGGAGTTTCCCGGCATAGGTTTCAAGTGGTTTCAATGGTTTTTTTCTGGTTTTATGAAATGTAGCAAAATCAGCAAAAACCTCATTGATCCTTAAGCCGGATACATATTCGATCAAATCAATCCAGTGAGATCCTATATCAGCAACAGCTCTAGATTTGCCGGATAATTCCGGATCTAATCTCCAGTTATAGTCAGAAGGATAGAAAAGCCAATCTTGTAAGTAAGAGCCATGTATGGCAAATATTTCACCGAATTCACCCTTATCAACCATCATCTTTAACTGCCTCATCAAAGGATAATAGCGAATGTTAAAATGCACAGCATGCACCAGGCCCTTTTTATCAGCCAGTTCAAGGAGCGCTTGCCCTTCTTCAACGCTAATGGCAAGGGGTTTTTCGCAAACAACATGTTTCCCGGCAGCGAGTGCCTCTTTTACCATTGGAAAATGCAGGTTGTTGGGTGAACATATATGGATAACCTCTAATTCTTTATTCTCCAGCAACTTCTTATAATTACCGTAAGATTCTCTAATACCCAACTGCTCGGCCTTTACTTTCGACTCAACCTCATCAGTTCCCGCCAATGCTACAACTTCTATAGTACCCAAACGCATTAAAGCTTCAATATGAGCAGGACCGATGAAGCCTTTCCCTATTACACCAACCTTTAGTCGTTCCATTCAGAAACCTCCTTAAAAATATTAATCTTTAGCTGTATATAGAGCTAAAAGGTTAAATGTCTACGAAGCGGTATATTATCTGTTACCAGTTGCAGGCTAAAACGCATTCGGTCTCCCCTGGCAACTGAATGGGTTAATTCTATGGGTTCTCCTGTTTTTAGATAAGTAATCCTCGATATCCGGAAAACGGGCTGGTCATCTTCACATTGCAGTTCTCTCGCCTCCCCGACTTCAATAATAGAAGCTTCATAGGATTCTTCAGCCCATTCCAGCATAAACTCATAATCTTCTACCAATATTCGGTAAAGAGAATCTTTTGCCAGATCATTTTTTAAAAGCTCGGGACAAAGATAGTGGGGCACAACCGTTTTTTCAATCAGAATTGGTTTACCATTTGTAAGCCTGACTCTTACCAGTTTGTTAATTCTACTGTCATTATTCGGAAGTTTTAACGTTGTTTTAACTTTATCATCTGCCTTTTCAACTTTTTTATATAAGACCCTGGAACTCGGAGAGAGTCCCAATTCCCTCATATCTTCAGTAAAGCTGTAGAGTTTGGGTAACAACCGCTTAATATTATTCTCTCTTATAAAAGTACCCTTACCCTGTATCTTATAGAGGAGCTTATTCTGTACTAAACCGTCTATAGCTTGACGAACCGTAATCTTGCTAACCCCATATTTTTTACATAATTCATTTTCCGGTGGTATCTGTTTGTCCTTCTTATATAAACCTTTGGTTATTTCCTTTTCAATGATTTCTCTCAATTGTATGTAAAGAGGAGATTTTAGATCGCTGACTATCCCTGACATATTGTGTTATCTCGCGCGCCAATGGGCAAACTTCATAATTTTCATCTTAATCATGCTAAATTGAATAAGAAGAAAACCCGCCATCAACAGGCACAACTACACCTGTGACAAATTTTGAAGCCCCAGATAAGAGCCATATAAGTACTCCTATTAAGTCTTCAGGGTCGCCATACCGCCCCATGGGTGTATGAGCAATAACCTTTCTTGCTCTTGGCGTATACTCCCCTGTTTTCTGATCAATATGGAGAAATCGCAATTGTTCAGTCATAAAAAAACCTGGTGCAATCGCATTAACCCTGATGCCAATACGGGAAAAGTGCACAGCCAACCAGCGGGTAAAATTAGCAACAGCTGCTTTAGCTGCAGAATAAGCCATAACTTTTGTAAGGGGAGTAAAACCACTCATGGATGCAATATTGACCACAACCCCCTTCTGATTTTCAATCATGCCGCGGGAGAAGATCTTCGTTGCCAAAAAGGTTCCCAGAAAATTCAGGTCAAAAACTTTACTCACGCCCGCAAAATCCAGGTCGAGAAATCCGATTACGCCATCTCGATTTGAATCTTCTGTTTCTAAAAACTCTTTTGTGGTACTTCCCAGGGGATTGTTCCCCCCTGCACCATTGATTAGTAATTCAGGAACTCCCCATAAGCCTCTTATTTCTTCGAAGCTTTTCTTCAGTTGCTCTTCTTCAAGCACATTACAGCAAAATGCTTTAGCCTCTCCGCCTGCATCAATAATTACTTTTTCTCTCTTTTTTGCATTTTCAAGATTTGCATCGAGGATGGCGACTTTTACTCCAATCTCTCCTAATGCATCTGCCATCGTTCCACAGAGATCTCCACCGCCGCCGGTAATTGCAGCAATTTTTCCCTTAAGATCGAATAGCTCCATTACTCTCATATTCAGCTGTTTCATAATTTCATTGCTTATCCTGATCGGGCAGCATAAAATTCCGAATAACCCCAAGCAAATCTATATAGCCGCCGATAAATTGCCGCAGTGTCCTTACACTCGCACCGTAATGCTCAAACTCTTCCGGTCTAAGCCCCTCTACTGAGCTAGAATCATTCCAGAGATCCGTAGCGGTTGTTGAAACGGTTTCACGAAGGGAACTTCTATATAGCTTATCACCCATATTGTATACTCCACTAAAATAGATTATAATGTCTGATATTATGATTATTACTCATAAATATTTACCTGTCAATAGTTTTTACTTTTCTGCATGAGGAAATCGATACTGGGATAGCCTCAAATCTTGCTCTTAGAGGATAGTTAATGGCGCTGATAGAAATCAAGCAAACAACAGTTGTTGAACAGGTCATGAAAAAAATCAAGGAATTAATCGCATCCGGCCGCTTTCAGGTCGATAGCAGGATACCAACAGAAAATGAACTCGCCATTATGTTTGATATTGGTCGTTCTTCGATTAGAGAAGCAATCAAGATATTCAATTATCTGGGAATTCTGAAGTCTCTGCCAGGCAAGGGAACCTTTCTCTGTGACCGAACGAATATATCCACAGAGCTATTAACCTGGTCAATTCTGCTTGGTACAAATGAGATATATGAATTTATTGAACTTCGTCATTTGCTTGAACAAAGAGGTATTACCACACTCACCGAGAAGTACAAAATAGACCCAGGTAGTATTAGCGAGGATCTAACAAAATTAGCAAACATGATTGACAATATGAAGGATGCGATAAAGCGATCTTCCTTAAACGAAACTGTTCAAGCTGATTACGGTTTTCACAATATCATTATCGAGGGTAGTAGGATATCCCTGTTTGCTTCCATTTTTAGAACTTTGGAATCATTTATGCATGAAGAAATAAAAAAGACAAATCGCGCTGTTTACCGTAAAATCGACGTTGTAAAAGAACATGAGTCGATAATAAATGCAATTAGAACCGGTAATACCGCTTTGGCAGTAAATGCAGTGGATTTGCACATAGATAATGTCAAAAAAAGACTGAAAAAGCAAATGGATGTCGAGCATCAGAGAAATCAAATCTAATACGCTTTTGGTGGGAAAAGGTTACCGCCTCATCATTCCCGATCTCTGTTACTCTTTTTTTGATATTTTTTAAATAATAATGTTGACATAAATTATATATAATATATAATTTACCATATGGGGCATGAAAGAATTGCATTCTGAAATAGCAAATCGCTATTCCCTCGGCGAACAAGTTCGGAACCACATCTTAAAAAAAATTGCCACAGGAGAACTATCTCCCGGCGATAGGATCGTAGAAGCAAGAATTTCAAATGAGCTCAAAGTGAGTTCGATCCCGGTGCGGGAAGCGATCCGGGAGCTGGTGGCTATACAGGTTCTTGAATACATCGTGCATAAAGGAGCACGAGTGCGAGAAGTCAGCATGTCGGAAACGGTAGACGCTCTCCATGTAAAAGCAGTACTGGAAGCGCTGGCTGTCCGCCTGGCGGACAAGAAGCTAAAGAGGCGAATTCCTGAGCTCCAGATGTATTTGAAGTTAATCCTCGAGTCGGCTCTTCGTCACGATTACACTGAATACCAGAAACAGAATCAGCTTTTTCACCGGACGATAGTGGAAGCATCGGGAAACCAGATTCTAATCCGACTCTGGGATTCTCTTGCCTTCATGGTACGCACCCGATCTATCATGGACTATCTTCATATTGTGGATGCTTATGAAGTCGCGAAGGAGCATGAGAATATCCTCCACGCCGCCGAGTCAGAGCATACAGAGGAATTGGCTTCTCTGCTCATGTCCCATGCGAATAGGCTTGTGGAGCATCTGGAAAATCAAATGGCGGTTTATAAGAAGGATGTAACTGATTCGTGATGCAAGACACGAATCTAAAAACCTTATGTAATGAAG
>DRHE01000326.1 GCA_011049745.1 Spirochaetales bacterium
ATGGCCACAAGCAAGTTGTACAGGATCATTTCCTTTGCCTGGAACCAGTAAGTGTGGTGAGCGATGTTTGTAATATCATAGGCAGGTCTTTTAAGGAAATATGAGGGAACAAAATGCAGGCCGTAAGACATAAAGAGTTCATGTATTTTCGAGCTTGCCTTATCATCGAAGAGTGTATATCCCCTGCCGATGCCGATAAATACTTTCTTTCCCTTTTTTTTCAGCCTTTCAACAATAGCGCTGCCCCTGGCATATATCCTTTCTTTAAACGACTCTTGAGCTTTATCCGCATACTCTACCGCTTTTCGGATTCGCTTTTTGCTTATTCTCGGAAAACCTTTTGCCTTTTTAAACAACCTGTTCAGGTCTTTATACAGTGAGTCCTCTCTTTTATAATCCGGATCTTCAAAGTATAAAACAGGCAGAAGCACATCCTCATCCTTTAGATTCAACGCATCTTTTGCCACAAAGCCTGCCGCTGCAATATAGGGACAGGTTTTTTCCATTTTCTTTTCAGAGCCGATAAAATTCACCAGCAGCATTTTATCTTTTCCGCTTCTTAAATAACTTTTAAGATAGGAAACATGGCCGTTTTGCAATTTTGCCGGATAACAGGATTCTGAATTGGAACAGGCAAAACCAAGGTTCACGATATCATCATCAGATTCCGGAGAAACCACCACATTAAAACCCAGCTGCGTATACAGCGCGCAGAAAAAAACACCCTTTTCATTCAGAAAAGAAAGCGTCCGCGGGATAAGCACCCTGGGCTTATCCGTGTCTTTAATTTCAGAAACCTTCCCGGCGTATAGAGCAATTTCTTTATTCAGTAATTTTTTATACAGCTCAACATAGTTGGGCGCCCTGTCACCGGATGTCTCGATATTGCCTTTGGGACAAAGCCCTCCGGAAAAGATCTCGTCTTCATCAATTTTATAGATCTGCAGCCGGCAATCCCGCAAACCGCAGCTGTTCTTGATGAAAACACTGCAGTTTTCAACCCTTTTCTCATATTTTACATCAGCTAAATTCAGTCCCCGGAACCGCACTACTGTCTTACCCCCCGATGACTCGACTTTCCTGATTTCATCATAAACCACTATTGCCGCTCCAAGAGCGCCGAACAGCTGTCTGTGCGGAAAAGCATGAATCTCTATTCCCGTGTGGAGTGCTAAAGCAGCGAGACAGGAATTCCCTTTAAACGGCCCCCCTTGCGCCGAGGCGAACTCGCCAAAAGACTCATTGCCCACAAACTTGTTGGCATACCCGCCCATAAAACCGTATGCCGTTGCCGCTGCTATCTCCTCTTTGGGAAAGCCTAAAGCCAGAAGCTTCAGTATTCCTGCTTCTGTAAAAATGGCGCAAAACTCATCAGTTATCGGTGTTCTTTTTGCTGCAAGGGCATAATTACTGAAAGAATCATAATTAAAGCCCAGCATGTCCAGCATATTCTTCATGGACTGACCTGTCCCAGCCATGCAGCAGAGATTCATTTTCGCTTTCCTTACTGTCCCGTCCCGGTTGAAAACAGTAAATTTAGCATCCTGACCCCCGCATTCAAATATTGTATCAACATCACTGTTGTAATGTTTTACCCCACGCGCATGACAGGTTATCTCGTCTTTTACCAGGTCAGCCCCGGGTAGTCCCGGGTATCGATTAAAATCAGTAAACAGCTTGTAGTAAAACTCACCCGAAGAACCGGTGTAGGCTATCCCCTTTATAGTGAGTTTTTCACCCAGATGTGCCCGGATTTCGGTAAATATCTTCTGTGCAGTTTCCAGCGGTTTCCCATCCGTATCAAGGCATATCTCCGCAATAATACTCAGATCGGAAACAGCCGCTATCAGAGCTTTGGTGGTTGTTGAACCGCCATCCACCCCTATTACAACCTCAGTCACATTCTTCAATTCCTGGTAGATTATAAGTCCCTTTTCTGTAGCTGTCACCATTTCCTTTTCCGGATAGAAATGGACCCTGTCAAATGCCGATGAAAGAGGCGGCGCAAACTGAATCTCTTTTTTCTGCGCTTCAATAATCTCCTCAAGCCCATCCGCACTAAATACAGACTCTTTGCCCTCCTCCAGCGCTTTTAAAGCGGCCCCTACGGCGCCGACCTTCTCGGCATGCGGAGCCTGCTCAAGATTGATGCCCAGCTGCTCGGAAAACAGCTGAATAAGATAATTGTTGAGAAATACCCCTCCCGTGGCCACAGTTCTTTTATTCTTATCCAGATGCCTGGTGCCCACTACGTCGCTCTTATAATTCCTCACTATTCTTACATACATCCCATTTAGAATATTCAGTATCTGCTCGCCAGAGTTCTGCATATGTATCATATCCGACTGGATAATCACTCCGCACCTGCCGCCCACATCCAGCTCCTTTGTCGAGCCGGCAATTTCCTGCTGCGCTTTCTTATGGATGTTCTCGATTTGCTGCTGTAATTTCTTCCTGTTTGCCCTTCTCAACCTCTCTTTTTTACCCTCATCACCATTCGGGCTTATTTCCAGCTTTACAGGAAAATCTTCCGCAAAGAACCTTCTTACCTGCTTGTTGATTAATATTCCGCTCCCACCACCGCATTTGGAGCCTGTTCCATGGTCTGATATGTAGGACCTTTCCAATCCCTCACCATCACTCTCTCTTTCGAAAAAGTAGGGGTCCTTGGCCCCAATATGAACAATATATGACGCCCACGGAGCAATAATATTCACCCCCGCTGGGATCGCTATTGTATCAAAGTAAAAGGGACACTTCTTCATTTCTGAGATTATCTTGCCCACGGAACCGGTAAAAGCAAAGGCAGCTGCCTTCTGCCCATTTAGCCCGGCCAGCACACTCTCGTATATTTCCTTAAGTGCGTGAATCGGATTGCCAAAATGCATCAGGGATTCAGGTGAAAAGA
>DRHE01000327.1 GCA_011049745.1 Spirochaetales bacterium
CTCTGCACTGCTGCCATCCTTAAAGGTGTGGCATATCTGACCCGTCTCAACCGGGAAATCAAAAAATTACTCGTTGAACTTAAGTATGAATCGCCCGCCGCCGTATGCGGAGCTGCCCTGCCCAATTTATGCAAGCAGGAAGTACTTGACAGGTTCACTTTCCGCTTCAACGAAAAAATCTGCACTGAGTGTATGGCTTGCGTTAAGGTTTGCCCCTATCAGGCGAGGAGCCTCTCCGTGGGCGGAGGAGAAAAGAAGATGGAGCTGGATGAGAAATTATGCCGCTATTGCGGGCTCTGTGCTTCGGTCTGTCCGAGGGACGCTTTGTCCCTCGAGAGCACTTCACCTCCTGCGGGCACCACGCACTCTCCGGGCACACTACGCCAACACAGGAATGATATTAATGGAGGAATCAAGAGAAATGTACAGTAGTTTTAAAAACAAGCATCTATTAACAACCCAGGATTGGACAGTTGAGGAAATCAAGGAATGTCTGCAGGTAGCTGCCAGATTCAAGCAAGAGCGGCAGTTGGGTATTTATCATGACCAGATCCTCAGGGCAAAAACCTTTTTCATGCTGTTTTTCGAGGAATCAACAAGGACACGCAATGCCTTCGAGGCGGGAATACATCAGTTGGGCGGACATGCTCATTATCTGACCCCTCAGGCAACTCAGATCGAGCACGGCGAAACCGCCAAAGACACAATCAAGGTATTGAGCCGTTACGGTGAAGGTATCGGTATTCGCAAAACCTTTGGCCAGGGCTTCAAATATATGAAATCCATAGCTGATCATTCTGAAATACCGGTAATCAATATGCAGTGTGAGACCTACCATCCTACCCAGGCGCTGGCTGACCTGATGACAATTAAGGAAAAATTTAATAACAATCTGCGCGGTAAAAAGTTCGTAATTTCCTGGACCTATGCGCCCAATTATATAAGGCCCCTTTCCATGCCCCAGTCGCTTATCCTGCTGATGAGCCGTTTTGGTATGAATGTAATCCTGGCACATCCCGGAGAGTTTAACTTGAGGCCCGATATCCTCAAACAGGCTGAAGCCAATGCCAGAGAAGCCGGCTTGAACTTCGAGGTAGTAGAAAGCATGGAAGAGTCTTTCCGGGATGCTCATGTTATCTATGCCAAAAGCTGGGGGCCTATCATGCATACTGAAGATGAAAAGGCCGGCTTGAAGCTGATCGACAAGTACACCGGGTGGGTGGTGGACCAGGCTAAGATGAAATTGGCATCACCGGAAGCTATCTATATGCACTGCATGCCCGTAGACCGGGATATCGAGGTTGCTTCAGAGGTATTGGATGGTCTGCAATCGGTTATCTATGATGAGGCTGAGAACAGGCTGCATGTGCATAAGGCTTTGATGGCCTTAACCATGGCTTAGCAAGGTAGAGGAATATGGAAGTAACTATTAAGTATTTCAGTGTTTTTCGAGCTCTCACCAATCGAGTGGAAGAAAATATAAATTTAGCAGCCGGCGCTACTATTAACGATCTGCTTGAGTATCTGGTAAAGGAATATGGCCGTAAAATGGAAGAGATGCTGTTCAGCCGGAAAAAGCTTAAGGGTTATATACGGATCACTATCAATGGGAAGATAGTGAGAAATGTTCAGGAGTATGAATTGCATGACCAGGATAATCTTTATCTGATAGTTGCCCTGGCCGGTGGCTGAACTAAGGAGAGCAAGAATGGCTTTAACCGCGTATATAAACTTGACCACTGAAGAGATCAGAGCGGCGGAAAGTCCGGTTGAAGTTGTAGTCAAGTATTTAGGAAGCAGGGGATATGCGGCCAGAATACTCTATGATAATGTCGGGCCCGAAGTAGAGCCTTTAAGTAGGGAAAATTGCCTGATCTTTTCCACCGGTCCATTGACCGGAACTCCCTGGCCCACAGGAGCCCGCTACACGGTAACGGCAAAATCCCCGCTTACCGGGATCTATGGCTATGCCAATTCCTCCGGTTTTTTCGGTCCGGAGTTAAGAAAGGCCGGCTTTGATGCCTTAGTGTTCACCGGGCAGGCGCAGAAACCCTTAATCCTGGTGATTGAGGATAGAGAACTTGAACTGATTGATGGAGGTGAGTTCTGGGGCAAGACCACCGAAGAGACAGAAAGAGAGTTAAAGGAGCGCTTTGAAGGCTGCAAGGTAGCCTCCATTGGTCCTGCCGGTGAAAACCTGGTAAGAGTAGCTTCCGTTATTAATGATTACGGTAGGGCTGCTGCACGTTGCGGCATGGGTGCGGTAATGGGTTATAAAAGGCTCAAAGCCGTTGTGGTCAGGGCGAGCTCTGAGGTTCCCGTTACCCCGGCTTTTAAGCAGGTAGCCCTGGAAATGATGCGCAAAACAGGCAGGCACCCCGGATCTAAATCCTTAAGGAAGTGGGGAACCGTACACCTGGTGGATCCCAAGAATATAAGCGGCGATCTGCCCACCAGAAACCATCAACTGGTTCAATTCGAAAAAGCGGATAAGGTAAATGCCGTGAGTCTCAATAATTATCTGGAAAAGAATGACGGTTGTTATAGCTGCCCAATCCGCTGTTCCCGCTTTACTAAGGTAGAGCATGGTCGCTACCAGGGGCGAACCGAGGGGCCTGAGTATGAAACGGTAAACTCCCTGGGCCCCCTGGTGGCCAATGATAATATGGAGCTGATAATCTATGGGAACCTGCTCTGCAACAGGTATGGAATGGACACCATTTCCACCGGTATGGTTATTGCCTTCGCCATGGAGTGCCGGGAAAAGGGATTGCTATCTGATCCTGAAGGGTTGCTCAGCCTGGAATGGGGAGATGAGCAGAGTATCCTGGGTTTGATTGAGAGAATCGCCTACCGCCGGGGCCTTGGCGATCTTTTGGCCCAAGGCGTGAGGAGTGCAGCTTTGAAACTGGGTAAGGAAGCGAAAAAATACGCCCTTCATGTCAAGGGGCTGGAAATGCCCATGCAGGAGCCAAGGATATGTAAGGGCATGGCTTTAGGACATTCCACTTCCAACCGGGGCGCGGATCACCTTTACGCATTACCCACCATTGATCTGGCCGGTAATGTTGAAGCTGCTGAGAAGCTCTTTCCCCAATGTATGCCGGAAATACTGGAACCAACCAATGAAACCTATAAACCGGATATGGTTGTTTATACCGAAGCCTACTGCGCTGTTTCCGATGCTCTGGGGGTGTGCAAGTTTTCCACAACAGAAAACTTTGCCCTTTATCCTGAAGATATTGCACGCGGTTTGAGTGAGCTTCCAGGTTATAACCATAGTGGTGAAAGCCTGATCCGGGCGGGAGAGAGAATTGTGAATCTCGAGCGCATGTACAACCATCGTTTAGGCCTTAACCGCCGGGATGATCAGCTGCCTGATCGATTCCTGGGAGAGGGAGCAACCGTATACAATATGGATAGCGGAGAGGTGGTGAAAGAGGGTTTAGTAGTTGACCTGGAATATATGCTGGACAGGTATTACTCATTAAGAGAATGGGATCAGCAGGGCATTCCCACTTCCTCTAAATTAAAGAGTCTGGACCTGGCAGACTTAATCAAAGATCTCTAGATGGAGGGCTCGATGTATCGCGCAATAAACAAAGAGGCCAAAAGGATCGATGCTTTTGAAAAGGTTACCGGCCGCGCCAGATTCGCCGCGGATCTTAATTTTACCGGTCAGTTGTATGCTCAGACGGTTTACAGTAAATTCCCGCACGCCAGAATAATAACAATCGATACTGAAGAGGCGCAAGTGCTGCCCGGTGTGGTAGAGATAATTACCGCAGCCGATGTTCCGGGAAGCAATGTTATGTTCGGAAGATTCCCTGTTTTAGCGGCGCAGGAGGTCAAGTATATTGGCGATGGTGTGGCTGTGGTGGCAGCCGAGAGCAGAGCAATAGCCACAGAGGCGGCGAAGTTGGTAAGGGTGAAGTATGAGGAGCTGCCCGCTGTCTTAAGTGTGGAAGAGGCTTTAGCTGCAAATGCTCCCAGGGTGCATGAAGATGCAGAGGGTAATCTGATAGAACATGCCTACCATCTTTTAAGGGTGGGTGATGTGGAAGAGGGTTTTGCCCGGTCAGAGGTGGTGCTGGAGAGAAGCTACCGGACCCGGTTTATAGATCAGGCTTATATTGAGCCGGAGGCGGTAATTGCTCTACCCGATCCCTACCGCCGGGGAGTTGAAATACACGGTTCTATCCAGAATCCCTATTCACTGCGCCAGAACCTGGCCGCGGTTTTGAGTATGAAGATCAGCGCGGTGAAGGTGGTTCACAGCACTATTGGGGGCAGTTTCGGGGGCAAGGACGAATCAGTTGTTCAAATGGCTGCGCGGGTAGGTATCCTGGCTCTTGCCACGGGGCGTCCGGTTAAAATGGTTTTAACCAGGGAGGAGAGCCTGCTTGAAAGTTCGAAGCGCCATCCCTTTAATATGCACTACAGGATAGGCAGTGACAAAGATGGTACCATCAAGGCTGTTGAGGCCAGGATATATGTTCAGGGAGGCGCCTATAATAATAAGGCCCAGTTTACAAACTGGCGGGGCTCCATACATGCCTCGGGTCCCTATAACATTCCCCATATTAAAACAGACATATATGGAGTTTATACCAATACCATTTACGGCGGCGCTATGCGGGGATTTTCTGCGCCCCAGATACTCTTTGC
>DRHE01000328.1 GCA_011049745.1 Spirochaetales bacterium
ATTCAAAGGAATCACTATCCGGGTCTTGCTGGTAAAGCGTGAGTTCATTACTCTTCTTGCTAAAGGTGAGAATCCGCAGACGCTGATGATTATCAATCGCGGAGTAATGTATTTCGCCGCTGTCAATAAGCGGCACAGCTTTATATCCATTTCCGGAGGGAGTAATTAATTGAAGTTTCTTAAGTTCGCCGTCAAATATAGTGAAGCCTGTAAAAGAGCCCTGCTGGATTAGAGAGGCCTCTGAACCGAGAGAAGATGTTGATAGAATAGTCCTTGGTGGCTGCTCAGCAGGAGAGCAGGGGAGGTAGTAGAGTGCTCCATGCTCATAAAAAAAGAGATCAACATTTTCATTTAAAATTGCAGAGATTATTCTACCGGAAAAAGGATAAGCATCAATATACCATTTCTCTTCAGATATAGGTTTCCTGATCCATTTCAGTATGCGTCTCTCTTCATCTTCCTGATCCAGATAAAAAAGATGCTGCTGGTTCTTTTTAACCAGGTAAATATGATTCCCGAATGGTGAATCTATTTCGGGTGAAAAACACACTCTATCAAGAAAATGATCTTCTTCGATTTCAAGTTTGCTCCGGGGATTCTTATCACTTAAAATAAGGAGTCTTAAGGAAAGAGTTTTATAATCAGCAAATAGTAAATGCAGCTTATTATCGTTTTCCACCAGTGAGAAATCAGCGCCCAGCGGGCCCCTGGCCAGGGTGACCAGATAATGGGGAAACTCAGTCAACGGTGGTGATGCTGTACAGGCAGCAATCAGCAAAGAGAAGAACAGTGGGGCTGTTCTATGGTAGTGCATCAAGATATATCCTTCAAGATTATTGAAGATCGAGCAAGGGGGTTGACCTATGATTAAGCTCGCTCTTATACTACTACTAAACCTTAGATATGTACAGAGCAATCGAGTACATAAAGGAGTGGATAAGCAATGAGGGTTGTGGTTGTCTTTTTTTCGAGTAATAACCGGGAACGGATATTAAATCTATCCCGGGCTCTGGCCAGAGGTGTTGAATCTCAGGGGCACCAGGTGGATATAGTAGATGGAAATAAAGATATTAATACCAAACTTACTATTTATCGATATATAGTTGTTGGAGCGGAACAGATATCCACCCTGGGTGGTAAAATACCCCGGCAGGTCAGCCATTTTCTAAATTCTTCCGGTATGGTTTCAGGAAAAAGATGTTTTGCCTTCGTGCCTAAAAGTGTATTTGGTGCCGGAAAAGCGCTTTCACGTTTGATGAAAGGTATGGAGAAAGAGGGTATGTACCTCAAGAATTCTGCTATTTTTACCTCACCGCAGGAAGCAGAGGAAGTGGCCAAGCGGCTCCATATTAGCTAGTCAAATAGTCAGCATTGTCTTTCTGACCTCCGGATAAAGAGAGGGACAATTTCCCCTGCGGAGACATTTACAAGTCCCCTGTCTGTAATCTTGATCTCAGGGCTAACCGGCAGGGTTATGGTACAGAGTGACATGATCGGGTTCGGATGATCAACCCCAAGCTCCCGTAAGCAATCAGTTATCTTTTTCAATTTTTCGGCGATTATTTCAACGGGCTCTTCTGAAAGGAGTCCTGCCACCGGTAGATCAACAGCTACCGTCACAACGCCGTTAATTACGATTACCATTCCTCCATGGATATCAATGAGGTGGTTTGCCGCAGCGGTCATGTCCTGAGGATTCGTTCCCATGACCATCAGGTTATGGTGATCATGAGCATAGGTAGTCGCAAAAGCTCCTTTCCTAAGGGTTTGTCCTCCTACCAGGCCAAAGCCGATATTTCCGCTCTTGCTGTACCTGTCAATAACAGCTGCAAGATTGTAGGAGCTGTTTTCCCATTGGAGCTTTCCATTGAGCACCGGCAATTCGGCTATTGTTTCCGTGGTGTAGGTGTTTTTCCTGTTTTTTGCGATAATCCGGCATACCACCTTATTTTCGCTCGATGAGACAGGGATTGAAAAGAGAGAAGGTGAGACCTGGTCCAGATTGACAGTTACATAGAAGTTGGCTGGGAATCTTTTTCCCTCAGGCGGAGTTATAGTATCTTTACCATTGATGTAAATCGGTTTTCCCGACTTGTAAACGCGGCTTATTGTTAATTCCCTTTCATCTTCAAGTATTATAAAGTCAGCCAGTTTACCGGGCGCAATGGCTCCCCTGTCTCTGAACCCTATCCGTCCGGCAGGAGAGAGGGTGGCAGCGTATACGGCCTTCTTAAATGACAACCCCTTTGACATTGCCTTTCTTAACAGATAATCGAGGTGTCCCTTCTGTACCAGCTTGTCTGGAACAACATCATCTGTAACAAAGGAGAACAGTCCGTCAACTTCATGGTTCTCCAAGTAATCTATTATCTCCCGGGTAATTGATTTTTCCTGTATTTCAACAAACATGCCGTTTGCAAATCGCTGGTGTATTGTGTCCACATTCTGAAGACAATGATCGCTGTCTATTCCCTGGTACAGATATTTTGCGAGATCAAGACCGGTTAAAGAAGGGCAGGTCGCGGCATACATTAAAGACAAGGTAAAAGATCTTGGTTTGAAAGTTTTTGAAGACCGAGCGGGCAAAGAACTGGGAAGTGATACAGGCAATCTTATAATATCCTCAAGTAAGGGAAGAGGTGAGCCGCTGTTTTTATCCTCGCATATGGACACGGTTCAGGTATGTTTAGACAAAGAAGTTCCTGTTCTTATTTCCAGAGACAGGATTGACACCGGTGGTGTTTCTATTCTGGGAAGTGATGACAAAGTGGGGATCGCCGCTGCCCTGGAAATGCTGACAGTAGCAGTGGAAAAGCCTGAAATTGCCCGGCCTCTGGATCTTATATTTACCATTAAGGAGGAACGTGGTGCTTTAGGGTCCGGCTTTTTAAATCCGGAGCATATTCAATCGAGATATGGCTTTAATCTGGATGGAGAAACACCTGTTTATTCCGCTATAAGAGAGGCGCCTGCAAAGGCAAGATATAATATTCTGATTCACGGGAAAAGCGCTCATGCCGCATTAAATCCTGAAGAGGGGATAAATGCTGTCAGAATTGCAGGAAAAATAATAAACAAATTACCTGATGGCAGAATTGATAGCATGTCTGTTGCCAATACTGCGTATGTTGCCGGTGGCGGAGCGACCAATGTGGTACCTGACAGGGCAGAAATAAACGGAGAATTCAGAAGTCTTGATAAATTAAAATTTACAAAAATAAAAGAGAATATTCTAAATACTGTAGCTTCAGGAGCTGAATCTGACGGCGGACAGGCAGAGATTGCCATTATGGAACTTTATAAAGGTTATTATCTGAATGATGATGAGATTTGTGTGTCACTTTTCAGTGAAGCCTGCAAGAGTATTGGGAAAAAGCCGCTGTTATTAAGATCCTTGGGCGGAGGGGACAGCAATCAATTCAATAATAAGGGAATGCGAAATCTTGTTTTTGGTTTTGGTATGGAATCTATTCACAGCAAAGATGAATATATAGTCATCAGCAGGGTAATTGAAGCGGCAGCTTTGCTTGAAAGAACCATCTTCTTTGTTTAATTTACATTGACCCGGCGAAGCAGTTTTGCAGCAGATTACATCTTTGCGCGACTTTATCTATTCTTTCCAGGGGAAGATCATTCCCTTCAGGGTGCGTTTGCCGATTTTTTCCCTGTCTTCGATGAGCAAAACATCCCAGGGAATCTGATTTTTCTTAGTGTCGGGATGCTCTTCAAGATAATCATATTTGTAGAGTCTTAATTTTAATGCCACATTCAGCCA
>DRHE01000329.1 GCA_011049745.1 Spirochaetales bacterium
AAAAATCGGTGCGGATCTCTATGCAGAGAATGCGCAGGCGGCTGTCCGGCAGCTTACGGAAATGATCAAGGAGAAGCAGAAATAACCATGTTGAGTTTTTTAGAGGTAATAGACAGAACGGAAACCGGCCGGCTTATGTCCGACCAGGATTATTATCTGAAGCTTTATGTACCTGAGCTGAAGAATATTATTCAGAAATATAAGATCAAATATAATCCCGATACACCCCTTCCTTCGGATGACGCCCTGGCGGATACGGTCTTTGAGGCCGCGGTAGATTTTTTTTCCAGGGTGGGCGCTTTCTGCCCGGACACCTCAAGGGTTTTACGCTTTACAAGGGAAGAAATTCTTCAGGCAGCAAGTGAAGCGCCCTCGGAATCAACCTTTGGGGAAGGCCCTGATCGGAAAGTGATGAGATCGCGAAAACCCGATGACCATACGCCGCCATGGTACCACTGCGGCGGGGGGATCTATACCACTTCCGAGGCTGTTTTCATGAATCAGGTGGAAGGGCTGGCAAATATAAGAAAGGCAAACTCTCTCTCGATACCTTCTTCCATTAATTTTAAAGGAAAAGATGCCCGGGTAAGATCACCGCAGGAGGTATTGACCACCATAAAATCGGTTTCATTGGCCAGAGAAGCCTGCCGGCTCGCCGGCAGACCGGGACTTCCCATACTGAACGGCATTTCCACGGCCACCGGACCGATATCAATGTTTGCCGCCTCCCATCCGAATTTCGGCCTGCGCCCTTCCGACGGCTTTCTGGTGGACTCGCTGGCAGAGATGGTGGTGGATTTTGAGGCCCTCGCTAAGGTTGCCTTCTATACCAGCCTGGGCGCGAATATCGGCTCCACTTCCACGCCTCTTTTCGGGGGCTATAACGGTGGTGCGGAGGGAAATGCAATTGTCACTGTGGTCTATAACCTGCTCGGAATCCTAATTTTTAGAGGAACATACCATTATAATGCGCCCCTTCATGCGAAATTAAGGGTATCTTCGACCAGGCCTCTGCTCTGGATAATCGCCCTGGCCAATCAGGCTCTGCATAGAAACGCTCCCTACCCGACTCTGAATTTGCCCTATCTAGGTGGAGGAGCTGGAACCGACTGCTACTATTACGAAATGGCCGCTTACCATACCTGTGTTGTCACTTCCGGAGGAAATATGCTCTCCGGACATCCTGCCATGTCCGTGGTTCCCGACAGTATTGTACCCCTGGATCATCTCTTGAATATTGAAGTAGCAGAGGCAGCCTCGAAATTAACCAGGAAAGAAGCCAATCCTGTGGTTCTAAAACTGCTCGAAAAGTATGAAAATCAATTGAAGAATCCTCCCAAAGGACTGACCTATCAGGATTGCTACGATTTGGTTACCGGAAAACTGATTAATAGCGGGTACGTGAAGCATGTGGATGAGATAAGAGAAGAATTAAAGAACCTGGGTTTGCCGATTGTGAAGAGCGGTTGAGAACGATACATGTCTCCAACCGCTGTGATTCTTCTTAGTATAGCTGCCTTCACTCATGCCGGTTGGAATTTTCTCGGTAAACGGCAACATCCGACAGCGGCATTCTTTTTTGTGGCTAACACAGCCGGTCTAATCTGCTTATTGCCCATCCTTCCCCGTTTCTGGAACAAGATACCCTTGATTCCTCAATACGTGTGGATTTCTATATTAATATCCGGTTTTTTACTGGCAGCCTATATGGCTTCGCTGGCAGGGGCTTACCGCAGCGGTGATATGTCTATTGCTTATCCACTGGCACGTTCCTTGCCGGTAATAATAGTCACCCTGGTCACTATAATTCTTGGTAAAGGTCATGAGTTGGAATGGTGGTTTATTGGCGGTGTAATCCTGGTAATGTCCGGATGTATCATGTTGCCCATGAAAAAACTTGGTGATTTTTCATTAAAGAATTATTTGAATTTATGCTGTCTGCTAGCGGTGCTGGCCGCCGTGGCAACCTCCGGTTACACCATGGTGGACAGCGAAGCCCTTCGTCATCTTCGTGAGCTGCAGGGAAAGCCCTTTAAGCCAGTTGATGCAGCAATGTTATATTTACTGTTGGAAGCAGTCAGTGCATCTTTTTGGACGGGGGCCTATGTTCTTGGTATTGCCAGTGAACGGAAAAGTCTTGTTGAGGTTTTCCGCACTTCCAAAGCTCCTGCTGTACTGACCGGAATTGGCATTTATCTGACCTATAGTCTCGTTCTTACTTCAATGAACTATGTGCGGAATGTCAGCTATGTTGCAGCCTTCCGGCAGTTCAGCATCCCTATTGGCGCTGTGTTGGGTATGGCTTTGCTCAAAGAAAAGCGCTATCTGCCTAAAGTCCTTGGGGTGGTTACTATATTTGTGGGATTGGTTCTCGCAGGAATGGGATAGGAAGAGGAAGAGTGGGTTGACATTGATTTGACATCCATTAGATTATCTGCTAAAAATGCAGACAATTGGAAATCAGAGAATACAGGAGCAAAAATGCAGACAATCCTTAAAAGCGCGACTTTAGAAGTCAGGATAGATACTGATGGTCCCGTTACTATGATCGGTGAGAAGATCAACCCGACCGGGCGTAAGAAGCTGGCCCAGGCTCTAAAAGACCGTGACTTCGATTATGTGCGCAAGCTGGCCCTCCAACAGCTGGAAGCGGGCGCCCATGTGCTGGACATCAATGTCGGTGTACCGGGCATGGACGAGGCTATCCTGCTTCCCGAGGTTGTAAAGCT
>DRHE01000330.1 GCA_011049745.1 Spirochaetales bacterium
AAAAGAGTTCTACAATTCGGATGTTGATATCAGCTTAACATCAATCAAAGCCTCCGGTTCTCTGGGCAATGAGTTTGCCATCCCTCACCTCTACACGATTCTGGAGCGTGGTAAAAATGAACAGCAAATAGCCGCAATACAGACCCTGGCTGATATCAATGCGCCTTCAACTATTGAGAAAATGTCAAAATACTTTAATATCTTTCAAGAGCCCGATATACGCAGAGAGATCCTGAAAGCCATTAATAAAATCTCAGCGCTGCACCCAAAGGCCCGCGAGCTGAATAAATCAATCCTCCTGGACCCGAGAGAAAGCGGAAGTGCGCTTTTCTCCCTGGCAATTGAGGGGCTGGTAGAGGCGGAACAGCTTGATATTGTTCTACCATTTATAGAACGCACTTCGTCAAAAGTAAGATTAGCAATCTTCAACCGGCTGCTTCTTTCCACCACCACGGAAGCCGGCTCCTTTATTCAATCCCTGCAAGAGAGGGCGCGCAACTTTGCTCCTGAAACATTGGGCTGCTATCTATGCGCTTATGAATTAAAAACTGAAAAGCCCCAACAAAACTTCGTCCTCGATCTGCTGCAGAATACTAGCCGGACTACTCCTGCCACTTTTCTATCTTCTCTTTCCAGTTATAATGGCAGAATACCTAACCCGACCCAGATCTACAAAATTCTATTGCGTATTCCTTACATAGATCCCCAGGCCGAGGCCCGGAATGGTGATCTGATGATAAAAATTGTAAACGAGGTAAAGACTCAGGCGCCTCAACATTTTAATGAGCTCATTTTTACCACAGCCACTCACCTCGAGACAGTATTCAGTAAGACAAAGAGGCAGTACCTGTCATTAAAAGGAATAAAGGAAAAGAATGCTCTACTGACAATCCTTCTCGCCCAGACTTTAGAATTATACTCCTCACCCAAAATGCTCCTGGAACTGCAGCAGTTCTTTAAAGCGGAAAAATCTGAAAATCCGGCTCTCATGGTGCAGAAGGTTAAGGATTATCTGCACTTTGCGCCTGAAGAAGATAAGCATCGTTTTGATGCCTGCATCCCTTTATTCAATATTACCGACAGGAAAGTACGACTGCAGATTTCCTTCACTCTCTCTAAAATCAATCTGAACCGTCCCTCTCTGCTGCGCCGTTTGAACCGTTTAACCAGGGTTATAGGTACCCTGGAAATAAGGAACTCAGCAAAAAAGATATTAGAAATCCTGAATTTCAGCCGCCAGGAGCGAATCCGGTTTCTTGAAGAGACTTGTGTTGTAACCCTCTGCCAGCTTCAAAACCGGATAATAATTGAACAGGCAAAGGATATTCTTGGAGCTCTGCTTTCAAACCTGTCATCCCTTAACGGCTATCTCAGGGGAGCGCGCTTTTTACCGCCGAAAATATTCATTACTGCCCTGCTTAAGCTCCTGTTAATACCCAATCTGCATACTTACTCGCGAAGCCTGATCATTAACACTCTAAAACATATGGCTTTGAGAAATCTTAAAGGCATTTTACCTCCTTTAGTGAAGTCACTGGGTATGGCTGAATGTAACCAGGAGCAGAAAATCCAGATTGCTGAAGTTCTATCAAAGTATGGCGACGCCACCCTATTACAACCCCTTTTGACCTCAGCCGCTAACGGCGAAACTATGGTAAGAAAATTATCAATCTCCGTACTTAAGAATATCGCAATTAATGAAAAGAACATCCCTCTCGATGTTTTGACTAACAGATTGTATTTCTTTTTGGAGGATGAAAATAAAGAGATCCAGGTAGAGGCTTTAGAGGCCTTGCTGGCATTGGGAGACGATTATGCTGTTCAGATCTTAAATGATTATTTCAACTCTAAAGATAAAGAAATAATTATTAAGCTGTTGAATAACCTGGAGGCTTCCGTATCCACGGAGGTGCTCTCTCTGGTACTAGGATTGATCTATTCTGATCAAAAAGCTGTGCAGGAAGCCTTGCGCGAAGTACTGCCGGCCTTCTGCCAGGGGAATTCATCTGAAAGTATTCGCGAAAGCCTGATTCAGGCTCTGGAGAACGGAAAAGCAGAAAGAGTCTCCAAAGCCCAGAGAGTGATGCTGCCAGATCAATCTGATAACTTGATAGAACATGCCAAACTGGAATTCAAATTCAGAAGAGAAAATTCCCAGGTGCTCACGGTGTTTTTTATTGATATCGTCAGTTATACCGAAAAAAGTTCTGAAGCGGATACCTCCACCCTGATCAAGCTTATCCAGGTATTTGAAGAAATCTCTTTTTCCTCGATTAACAGGTTTAAAGGGAATCTGATTAAAAAAATGGGAGACGGCCTGCTCGTTACCTTCAAACACCCACTTAACGCCGCCTTAGCCGCTATGACCATCCAGGAAAAAATAGCTGAATATAACCAATACAAGGTTGACGAACAAAAATTCAATGTCCGTATGGGGCTGAATACCGGATTGGTAATCAGAAGAGACCATGATATTTTTGGTGATACGGTAAATGTTGCCTCCCGGATGGAATCTGCTGCTAATCCCGGGGATATTCTGCTCACCCAGGATACTTATAATGAAGTTAAAGATTATATACGCTGTACCAGATTAGGAGATATTCAGGTTAAAGGAAAAAGGGAAGCCATTACTGCTTATTCTGCGGAAAAGATAATGGTGAATATTGAGAAGGTTCTAAAGGCAAAGGATTCCCAGCTTTTGACTACTAACCAAAAAGCCAATCCACTGGAAAGATTAAAGGAATCTACCTTTACACCTGAATACAATTTTCCCGAAGGCTGCAACATTGAACCTGCAGTAATGGCGAACCTGGAAGAACTCTTCAATGATATAACCCGGGCTATTGAAGAAATTTCTCACGATTACCATGAAGAGTATATCTTCAAGAAATATCTGCAGGATAAATGGAATAAATTGACTGAAATCAGGGCGGAAGCTACAGCCGTCAGAAAATAATCCTTTCTCCTCCCCCCTTTGACTCTTTTTGCTAACCATGATATATTACTCCTGGTATCTAATAATGATCCTCCCGAGCATATTAAAAGCGGGAGGTCATGATACTGCTAAAGGAGGCACATTGGCGTCTAAAGAGTTGAGGATCAATAAATGGATACAGGCCCGAGAAATCAGGCTAATTGACGATCAGGGTAATCAAAAAGGTATAATACCTACAAT
>DRHE01000331.1 GCA_011049745.1 Spirochaetales bacterium
CCAGGCTGCAAATTGCTTTTTTAGAACTTTTATTATAGAATAGTAATATTATGAAAAGAAATAACAATATTTTACTGGTCATGCTTTTTATTTTCCTGGTTCTTTCTTTCGGAAGCTTATCGGCTGAGGAGGCCGGGCCTGCTGCAGCGGTAATAATATACAATGAGGGAGAAGACTTTGAGATTATAGATTCCGGGGGGGTTCCGGTGGCGGTCCTGGATATTATCGGCCATGAGCTCTATGAAGGGGATGTGGTAATTACTTATGATGACACCTTTCTGGAACTTCAAGTTATGTCCTCACCCAATATAATAAAGATTGCTGAAAACACTGATTTCCAGCTGAAAATTATGGAAGAGAGGAAAGTTTCAAATTTTAAGATGCTATACGGAAGTGTACGGGCTAAAGTGACAAAGCTGGGTAAGGATGAGCGTTTCCGAATTCAGGGCAGCTCAGCGGTAGCCGGGGTTCGGGGAACCGACTTCGGTATAAATGTAATTGTTCCCCAGACAGGCGACACCACCGAGGCGGTAACCCAGGTTTACTGTTTTGAAGGTGAGGTTGAGGTTCAGCCCCAGGTGGAGATCGCGGGGAAAGCCATTGAAGAGAGTGTTGTTATTACGGCTGGCACCATGGTTTCAGTATCTCCGATAGAGCCGGAAAAGGCGCTGGAAATAATTCCGATTGCTGATTGGATAAAAAACTACTGGCAGGAGAATCCCTTTAAAGGCACGCCCTTTTTTCAGGAAGAAACTGAAGTTGTGCAGGCGCCGCCTTTGCAGTTGGATTTGATGATTGCCGAACTGGAGAAGAAGCGTAAGGGGGCAATGATTGCCGGCGGGCTTTTCCTTTCACTGGGCATGCTTCTGGATGCGGCGGGCGGCTGGTCTATATACTACAGCGCCAATGAAAGCGGCTTGAGTAATCCGGCCGATTGGGAGAGCGGAGGAAAGGCCATGCTTGTTTCAGGTACTTTTTTTCTTACCAGCTCAATTTTTACTTTTATCATCGCGGCAAAGCATAAAGCGGAAATCAGGGAACTAAAGGCCGGCCTATAGAGGCAGGCTTAAGCCCGGATAATCAGACCCGACCGCAGTTAATACTCAATCGGTATCATATCCAGCCGCTCAATTTTGAATATTACCCAGTCGCCCCGGTGATTTTTCAAGAATACGCGTTCCTTTACCTCAAAGCTGAGTGGAGCGAACCTTGCGCGTGGAACCGGTGCGGCAGCCGGTTCCTGGGTTTGCTCTTCTCCCTGAGGAGCAGGCAGCCATTTCTTATAGGTGGCAGTAAATACCGGCAGAACTCCCTCAGCTTCCTGGAGCAGGTGTAAATCCGTTACCCCGAAAATACTTTGCGGCGGGGTTAGTTCGGGGCTCCCCTGGCGCTGCCACTCATCCGCCGGAAGAATGTTGGAACGTCCCTCATACCCTTGAGTAACCCGGGAAAGCACATAAAGCTGCATCACTTCTTTAATCTCAGCCTTACCCGCCTTATCTATAACACAGTCCTGCATTAACATATGGTCAAGGGAGTTCATGGAGAGATAGAAAGCCTCCACAACCTGTGCGGGAGAAAACCCCTTTGTTTTCCTTGGTGCGAGTACATTGCTCAGTATTGAGCTTAAAAATATGGAAACTAGAATCACTGCAGAAAGTATAAGGGTGGCTGTTTTCCAGTTGCGATGCCAGAAGATTTTCCTTCTATAGCTGTCAGCAGCTTTTTTTTCTTTGATCTTCTTTAAGCGGGCGGCTTCTTCAATCCGGGCAATGTCTATTTGCCGGAAGATATTTCCCCTGATCCAGAAGGAGAGCTTTTCCTGCCAGAGCTCAAGGTGCGGATAGTCTGTCCTCTTTTTATAATTGTCGCCCCTGCCCAGAGCGTTCATGATAATATCAGAAACCTCAGGCTTAATTTGTGGCACTGAAAGCTCAGGCGGAAGAATGGTTAACAGCTTCATTTTACTGTGAAGGATTTCCTCATCTTCACCGGTAAAGGGAAAGCTGCCGGTTGTAATACGGTAGAGTAGTGAGCCCAGGGAAAATGATAATCTCTTTTCGCCGCTTAACCCGGGCTGGTTGATCAGACCATGAACACGGATCCGTTTTTCAAGGACCTGGGAGTTGCCGAGAACTTTTACCACTTCAGGAGGCAGAAAGAAGACTCCGCCCTCCTGTGGGAAGAAAACAGTATCGAGCTGCAGGTCGAATAGTGGATAACCTCTTTTTTTGAGCAGCAGCAACGCTGAAACCAGTTCTCTGATATATGGCAAAGCTGTTTTCGCATTCAAAGTAATAATATTCAGCAGGGATTTGCCCTGATCAAGGAAGGGGCCGTAAAGATAGGTCTCTTCTTTAATCCGGGTAAAACCGGTGATCTTCCATTCCTGAAATCTCTCTTCTTTTACCAGCCAGCCCGGTTTGTTGCGCAATGCGGTCAACTGGGTCAGGGCAAAGCTGCTCTCCTTGATGCCGGTGGGAATGCCGAAGTAAGGACTTTTTTCTATTACTATTTTTTCCGGTATATTTGCTGTCAATTTAATTATCCTTATAGATTAAAGGTTAAAGTCCCGCTCATTAAATACTATGGCGCTGAAAATTTCAATTTCCGTGTCTCTGCTCTTCCAGCAGTCGCCGGGTAGACCCGCTTTTTGACAGGTGTGGGTCAGGAGGGTCCGGCGATCCCAGCCATATTCTACAGCCACCTGGGGCAGGAGCAGACCGGAATAATTACCCTGTTTGAGCATTATACCGTGGGTTCCTGTCTTGATTTCATTCAGATCGTGGATTCTCTTCAGAGGAGAGAGCGCGGAAATCTCGATTTCCAGGGAGCCAAGTTCGTCCGTTTTTACTGGTGAAAAACGGGGATCGGAAAAAGCGCTGGCCCGGGCAACTTCAATCACAGTGTTAAAAAGGGGATCAAAAGCCTCAATATGGCCGATGCAGCCGCGTAGTTTTCCTGCTTTGTGCAGAGTTACAAAAGCGCCGCATTTTTCTCTTAAAAGTGGAGTGGGATCGGGATATTTGGGCTTCGTTTTAGCCAGTTTGGCCCGGATAGCTTCCCGTGCTGTCTTAAGAAGAAGTATTTTTTCCTCATCATTCAAAAAGAAATCCACTGTTTAAGCCTATCCTAATTTAATATAGAGTCTGATTAGTGCTGGTGTTATTGCTATGACAGCCTTAGCTAACCGCAATAGCAGCATAGTGTATACTATTTTCACGTGATTTGGCAACCTGGGAAGTGCTTTTCTCCATAAGTAACTCTACTTTACTGCCAAAGAAACTTTTTAAGGAAAGAAGAGCGGCAATTCCTCCGGCTCCGCAGGTGGTTACCTCTTTTCTGGCGGCACCCTCCAGGATACCCTGCCAATCTTTCCGTTTTATCAGATCCAGGGCAAAATTCGGCTCAGGAGCTGGCCTGTCGCTGCTGCTGTCCGAGGTGATATTAGCCGTAACAATAAAAAGAGTGGAGCATATCCTTTTTTCGAAAGTGAGCTTAAGAGCGTTAGCGAGCAATTTTACAATATCCATTTTCTGAGAGGCCATCAGCACAGGAACAATATCCGCCCGGGGAAAGAGGGTTTGAATAAAGGGCAGTTGTATTTCCAGGCAATGTTCTTCCAGGTGGGGGATGTCATTACAATATATTCTGGTGCTGCAGCTAAGCAGCTCATCTACCAGATCCATATTTACCGGAATAGTGCCCAGTGGTGTCTGAAAAAATTGTGATTCCGGCAGGACAATCTGGTCAAAATGATCCCGGTGCTGTGGGCCGATAATGACTGCTGTTTTTACCTTTCGTCTGGCCGCGGCCTTGAAAGCACAGGCGGCTACATCGCCTGCATATTGCAGGGCGGCATGAGGGGAAATAATTAGCCCGGCTTCAGCCGGCGCATTCGGCGCTTTTTCCAGCAGCTGCTCTATCTTCAACTTCAGATCCTCTGCAGCAGCAGGATAGAAGAGACCCTCTACTATTGGAGCCCGGATTTTTATCTTTTCTTTGGATTTCAGCACCATATCTAAAATTATGTTGATCGGCCGCAATAAATCAATAGAAAATTCTGCTATAGATACTATTAATAAGTCAAATCTGAGCCCTTAAGCCTCTCCAGGCGTGCTTGATCGAGTTTCACAAAAAGGTTCTTCTCTTGAGTGGGTATAACCAATCCGATTCTGTCATGCTTTACCCTTCTTAAGTATTTAACTTTGGTATAATAAACATCGCCGCTGCCTGATTTCCTGCCTTTACTGTAAAAAAGAGCCAGGTTTGCGCCGTCGAGCAGAGTTTCCAGGGGCAGGCTCTTGCCGGCACGGCTCTTGATAAAAACATAGGCGCCCGGATAATCACGCAGGTGAAGCCAGTAATCATTTCCCCTGACAAATTTACGCAGCAAAGTATCATTCTCCTGCGCAGTGCGACCCACTAATATCCGGAAACCTGCAGAATAGTAGGTCAGGCCGGGTACGGATAGTACTTTGTCTTGCTTCCTCTGCTGTTTTGGGCGTATTGGGAAAAGCATCTTAAGCTTTTCCGGTGATTCCTGGTTGACGGCCAGCAGCCGCTTTTTTTCGATCTCTTTTAATGACTGCTTCAGTTCATTAATTTCCTGTTCAACTCTCAGGTTGCCCCTTTTAGCTTTACGGAATTTTTCATAATACCATTCCGCATTCTGGGCCGGGGTCAGGGTGGGGTTAAGTTCTATCTCAATTTCCCTCTCCGGGTCCTCAAAAGAGAGGGTGTGCAGCCATTTGCTGCCCTTTCTTAAGGCATGCAGATTAGAGGTGATAAGATCTCCCTGGATCTTAAATTGTTCGAAGCGTTCATATTCCTCCTTTTTTCTTGCCAGCCGTTCGATGGATGCTAAAAGCCGGTTTTCCCTGTCCTGCAGAGCCTGAGCAATGGCATCCTTAAGCTCTCTTAACTGCTGATCCCGAGCCAGGGCAAAGTAAAAAGCCTCGATTTTCTCATTAAAAGTGCCTGCTCCCGGAAGCGGGCGAATTGAATACTCCTTTTTTGGTCTTCTCTCTTTCAGCTCTTCTGCAGGATTATAATAACCGCCGGTAATCTCTCCCTTTCCGGGCCGGCGGAAAAAACAGTCAAGTATAAGGTTGTTAATGTCAGTAACGATTACATTGGCGGCTCCGCCCCAGAGCCTGATCCAGAGCAGGTACTGCCGCTCGCCCTGCTCGCTTGGCGAGCCTTTAGTTATTGAGAATTTAACTATTCTCTCAGCCCCTACCTGACTGCACTCTTTCACTTTACCACATTTCAGATGGGCTCTTAGAAAAGCGGCAAAGCGGGGTAGTGTGCGGGGGTTGCTCAATTTTTTCTCCAGCAGATGGAGCCGGCAGTTGCGATTGTCAAGAGAGATGAAGAGTTTGAATTTATCACTGCGGTTATACAACTCGAATACCAGGGAATGGTGATCGGGCTGGTGGAACTCTCTTAAAAAACTACCCTCTATGGGGATCTCTGCCAGAATTTCATTGATCTCCAGCCAGTTAAGAGACAAAAAGCATCAGCCTCCCACCGCCTGGTTAAAAGCATCAGCGCCCTGTGAAGAGAAGAATACAAAGAAGACCTTTTCCAGCTTAGCGCCTGCAGGCTTTCCTTCTTTAAAATATTCCTTTACCGCGTTATAAGCCACAAGTGCGGCAAGTTCCCGGGGATAGCCGTAAACACCCGTGGAAATAGCGGGAAAGGCTATTGTTTTCAACTTGAGCTTTTCCGCCTCTTCCAGAGAGCGCCGGTAGCAGCTTGACAGCAGCTTATTTTCTTCGGAATGGCCGCCGTGCCACACCGGTCCCACGGTATGAATTACATATTTCGCTTTGAGCCTGCCGCCGCGGGTAGCCACTGCATCTCCGGCAGGCAGCCCTTGAGCATATAAGGTTGAACGGATCTGCCGGCACTCTGCCAGTATTGCGGGACCCCCGGCACGGTGGATGGCGCCGTCTACACCGCCGCCGCCCATTAGCGATGAGTTGGCCGCATTTACAATTGCCTCCACAGCCATTATGGTAATATCCCCGGTGACAACAACCAGTCTACCTGATAATAACTCTTTTTCCTGCATGGTTTTAAATCTCCTTAAAAAATGAAGCCGGTAATCAAGGCTGAAAGTATTAATAGAAGGTTCAGTGCCGGCAAAAACCAGGGAGCCTCCTTCTTTTTCCTGAAAATAATCCGCAGCAGATTAACCAGTGGAATAGCTGCCAGAGGCAGAATACCGAGCAGGGGATGAGGGAAAAAGGTTCCATTACTCTTTACCAATAACAGGAGACCGGTGACTGCGGTAATTGGCAGGAAAAGCAGTGAAAAGAGGCGGAAGAGCCGGTCTATTCTTTCGGGTTTAGAGTAACGCCTGATCAGGTATAAAGCCCTTGCCAAAAAGAGAGTATGAGCGGAAAAAAGAATCAATGCGCTTATGGCATGCAGCAATTTAACCATCTAACTGATTAAGAGTTGATAGTTCAGCATTTCCCACTGGCAATTATACACGGACTGGTGGTTGTTGCGGGTGTTGTCCAGGGAAAAATGACAGATCCCGCAGTTGGCAATCGGAATAAGGGGCATCCATTCCCGGTAGTTTAAAGTGCTTTTGATGATACCCTGGAGAGTTCCCGAGTGGGTCACGGAAAGTATATTTCGGCGGCCTCTTCTATGCAGGCTCTTCAGGAATTGCCAGAATGCTGCTGTTCGTTCCAGGAGATCAGCCATGGTTTCAGCCTGGGGAACACTCTCCCAGCTTTCCTTTTGAAAGAGAGACCATTGCTCCGGATGTTTGTCCGGAATATCCCGCCACATCAAGCCGGTAAAGATACCGGTATCCAGTTCAGTGAGCTGGTCACATAGTTCGATCTTTGCTATTTCCGCTTCCGCGGCCACGATTTCGGCGGTGGCTTTTGCCCTGGAGAGAGGCGAGGTAAGGATCAGCTCAATACCCTTTGCGGCAAACCATTTACCCGCTTCTTCAGCCTGTTTTATTCCCGTTTCGGAAAGCGGGTACTCTCTTCTGCCCTGGATAATACGGTCTATATTGCCGCTGCTTTCACCGTGTCTCAAAAAGTAGAAATTGCCTTTGCCCTGAAGCTCTCTGAAATCGATCATCTTATAAGCTATCCAGCCTTTCTCCGGCTATATATTTATAGTTACGCTTGCATAAATGGCAATTCATTGAAATAATAACAAAATATTAAAGTTTAATATAGGAGTCCATCAATTGCTGCTGCAGTCGATAGTCAACGGAATTCTTTTCGGTGCTGTTTATGCAACCATAGGCATAGGATTCTCGTTAGTCTGGGGCGTTATGAATATAATTAATGTTGCCCACGGCTCTTTCATCATGATCGGCGCCTATCTTTCCTATACCTTTTATACTGCTTTTGGGTTGGATCCTTTTCTTTCGATCCCGCTAAACATGGTAATACTCTTTGCCATGGGTTATTTAATACAGAAGTTTGTTTTAAACCGGGTGGTAAGGGGCAGTGTGTTTATTACCCTCACCTTTACCTTCGGCCTGCAAATTCTGATTGCCAATATCTGTCTATTGATCTGGAGCGCTGACTATCACAGTATTAAGCTCTCCTATTCCAGCGCCGGCATTACAATCGGCTCCATCGTTATTCCACTGGTACGATTGGGAATATTCCTGGCCGCGCTGGTACTGACCGGACTCTTTTATCTTTTTATGCGGCGGACCAAGATCGGAGTGGCCATTAATGCCACTGCTCTGAACTTTGAAGGGGCTAAAACTGTGGGTATAGATGTGGGCAACATTTACGCTATAACCTTCGGTGTCAGCGCGGCCCTGGCCGGGGCTGCCGGCGCTCTGATTTCACCGATTATGAGTGTGAACCCCTTTCTCGGTGGTTCCCTGGTGGGCAAAGCATTTGTTATCGCTATCTTAGGGGGATTGGGAAGTACTATCGGTGCTTTAGCCGGTGGAATGGTATTGGGATTGGTGGAAACCGTGGGCACGGTGTTCTTGCCTTCGTCCTTCCAGGAGCTGCTGGGATTCCTGGTGCTGGTTTTGGTACTGGTATTCAGGCCGCAGGGTTTACTCGGCAAGAGGTTCTACGAATGAAGAGGAAGATCATCATTCCGGCCCTGCTCATGCTGCTTTTTATCAGTGTACCCTTTGTTTTCAGTGGTTTCTGGGTGCGGCTGATTACTTATATTCTCATGTTCTCGGTTCTTGCCTCTGCTTTGAATATAATATCCGGCTTTACCGGCTATGCCGCCTTCGGCAATATGGTTTTCTTCGGCCTGGGCGCCTATACCACCGCTGTACTTATGAGTAAAGGGGGATTTGCCTTTTTTCCGGCCCTGCTGCTATCCGGTGCAATTGCCGTAGTTGCGGCTGTTCTTCTGGGCATGCTTCTGTTGCGGCTTAAGGGCCACTACTTTGCCCTGGGCACTTTAGGTGCGGCTGAAGCAATAAAGTATACTGTCGAGAATCTTACCGGGTTGACCGAGGGCGGTCAGGGCATTACCGTGCCGCCTCTGCGCGGCAGTCCTGCTGTGGTGAATGGATTTTTCTATTTTTTCATGCTGCTGCTGTTGATAGCTATCCTGGTGGTGGCCTGGAGGATCTCAAAGAACCGGCTGGGCTATGCCTTTAAAGCTATAAGGGCTAACGAACAGGCTGCAGGGGTTATGGGGATTAATACCACCCGTTATAAAATTATATCCTGGAGCTTGAGCGCGGTATTCACCGGTATCACCGGTTCAGTCTACGCCTACTGGTTCAGTTACATTGATCCGCCTACGGTTTTTGATGTTATGTGGGTGATCAAGATGTTTGTAATGATCCTTATAGGGGGCGCCGGCACTGTGTTTGGTCCGGTAATCGGCGCCTTTATTCTGGAAACAATATCAGAGCTGGTCTGGTCCCGCTTCATTAATCTTCATCTGGGCATGCTGGGTTTGATCATTATCCTGGTGGTTTTGTTTATGCCCAATGGTTTGATCAGCCTGGTCACTACAGGCAGGGGGCTTAAGGATATTATCAAGAACCTGCACAGGGGAACGGAGAGCAGGCTATGAGCGAAATAATCTTAGAGGGCAGGGGTGTTACCAGAACCTTTGGTGACCTGCGTGCTGTATGGGAGGTTGATTTTCAGATCAGGAAAGGGGAGATCCTGGGTTTTATCGGCCCCAACGGCGCTGGAAAGACAACTCTGCTGCACATGATAAACAACACCCGGCCGCCATTAACCCGCGGGGAGATATTCTTTAAGGGGCAGCGGATTGACCATCTGAAGCCCTATCAGATAGCCGAATTGGGGATCTCCCGTACCTTCCAGATTGTGAAGCCCTTCCCGGGAATGACTACTTTGGAGAATGTCTCCATCGGCGCTCTCTTTGGCAAGGATAAGATCCGCAATGCCCGCCAGGCCAGGGAAAAAACGCGTTCTATTTTAGCCAAAGTGAATCTAAGCCAATGGGAGAATGTGCCTGTTGAAAATCTCAATATATCAGAGATCAAAAGGCTCGAACTGGCCAGGGCCCTGGCCATGGACCCTGAGCTTTTGCTGTTGGATGAGGTTATGGCTGGTCTGAATCCCGCTGAGATCGAATTGATCATGGAGCTGATAATAGAGCTTAACCGGGAGGGAAGAACAATTGTAGTGATAGAGCATGTAATGAAGGCAATTATGGGAATTTCCCAGAGGATCATGGTCATGCACCACGGAGAAAAGATTGCAGTGGGAACGCCTGAAGAAATTCGCAATGATGAAAGTGTAATCTCCGCTTACCTGGGTGAGCGTTATGCAAAGATGAGGCGCAGCAATGCTTAAGGTTGAAGCTCTCAATGCCGGCTACGGTGATGTTCAGATACTGTGGGATTTGAGTATTGATATTAAAGAGGGCAGTATTACCGCTTTGATCGGTTCAAATGGTGTAGGCAAAACAACATTGCTCAGAACTATTGCCGGGGCCATAAAACCATACAGCGGCAGCATAATCTATGGGCAGGAGGATATAACCAGGCTCTTGCAACCCAGCCGCGCCAGAATGGGGATTATGATGGTTCCCGAAGGGCGGCAGCTATATAGCGGTCTCACTGTAGAAGACAACCTGATGATGGGCGCCTATACCCGGCGGGATAAAAAGAAGATCAAAGAAGACCTGGAATGGGTATATACAATTCTGCCGCGACTTAAAGAACGGCGCAAGCAGCTTGCCGGAACCCTCTCCGGTGGTGAGGCCCAGATGTGCGCGATTGCCCGCGGCCTGATGGCAGCTCCGAAATTGCTGCTTCTAGATGAGCTCTCCCTGGGGCTGGCTCCGGTTATTGTAGATGACCTGATTAAAGTGCTTAAGGGAATACGTGAGAGCCGGGATATAACCATTCTTTTAGTTGACCAGGATGTTCAAATTGCCCTGGAGCTTGCCTCCAGAGCTTATGTTATTGTCCACGGCAGTGTGGAAATGTCCGGAGAATCCAAAAAGCTTTTGGAGAACCCGGATATCCGCAAAGCCTATATGGGCATATAAAAAATATTTTTAGGAGGAGTGTATGAAGAGGAATGTTTCAATTTCAATCGGTGTTCTACTGGCCTTGCTCATGCTGGCATCAGGCTCGCTTTTTGCCAGGGGACAGCAGGAAGCCGCGGAGCCTGAGGTAATCAAGATCGGCGCCTCGGTATCCCTTACGGGAAATCTGGCCCGCTTCGGCAACATGGTCAAGAATGGCTATGAGCTGTGGAAGGAAGAGGTAAACGCTAAGGGCGGCATACAGGTAGGCAACAAGAAGCTGAAGGTAGAAATTATCTACTATGATGACCAGTCCGATAATCAGACCTCGGCCAAGCTGACTGAAAAGCTGATTACTCAAGACAAAGTAAAATTCCTGCTTGGTCCCTTCGGCAGCGGCGCTACCTTTGCTACCACAGCCATTGCTGAAAAGTATAATGTCATAACTATCGCTACGCTGGCTAACTCGGGTAAGATCTACAGCCGCGGTTACCAGAATGTCTTTTCCGTACTGGCCCCGGCTTCCCGTATCTTTGCCAGCTTCATTGACATGCTCGAGGCCCAGAGCCCGAAACCCAAAAAGCTGGCCATTATTACGCCCAATGATCTCTTTCCCATGTCCGTGGCCAAGGGCGCCAAAGAGTATGCCGAAGCCAGGGGCTTTGAGGTGGTCTATTTTGAGGAATACAACAAGGGGGTTAAAGACCTCTCTTCCACTATTTTGAAGATCAAGAACTCCGGCGCCGAGGTTTTAATGGGATCGGGATATCTTGAAGAGGCTATCCTTACAGTCAGGCAGTTGAAGGAACAGAAGGTGGATCTGAAAGCAATCGGCTTTACCACCGGTCCCGAACTGGTTGACTTCAGGACCAACCTGGGTGAAGATGCCGATAATATTTTCGGTGTATCCTGGTGGATGCCGCTGATGAAGTACAGCGACCCTCTCTTCGGTTCCGCTTCCGAATATGAAAAGAAGTTTGAAGGCAAGTTCGGCAAGGGGCTCTCCTACCAGGGAGCAGGGGCCAGCCAGGGCGGACTGCTGCTGCAGACTGCTATAGAGAAGGCCGGCAGCCTGGATACGGATGCGGTGCGCCAGGCGCTGCGCGGCTACAAGGGTTCAACCTTCTGGGGACCCACCAGGTGGGATGAGAGCGGTCAGAATGTTGCCGGCGCAACCGTTACTTTTCAGATCCAGGGCGGCGAGATCAAGACTGTTTTCCCTCCTGAAGCCGCTGGCGCCAAACCAATTTACCCGGCGCATTAGAGGTTTTCTTTAATTAATTCAAGGGGAAGGGTCCCGGAACAGAGGGTAAAGC
>DRHE01000332.1 GCA_011049745.1 Spirochaetales bacterium
AGGCAGAGCCGGTTTTTTTTGAGCAAGCCCGGGCCAAAGACCTCTGCACCGTGCTGCTCGCCTCCAGCAAAAGCACAGAGCCTCGTTTGCAGCAGATTGCCGGGATCAGTACCGGATTCATCTACTACGTACCCCAGACCGGTATAACCGGACTTACTTTAAGCATCGGCCGGTCCATTAGAGAGCGGCTGGGGAGGATCCGCGCCTTGAGCGCTACGCCGGTCTGTGTCGGTATCGGAGTCAAGAGCCGAGAGGATGTCCGCCAACTGTTCAGCCTGGCCGACGGCGTTATCGTCGGGACTCGCATTGTGGAGTTTATCGAAGCGCATAGGGACGATCCGCATCTCGCGAAACAGACTGCCGCCCTGATCAAGGGACTGCTGCCCTAAGGGCGGGAAACAGGTTCTCACAAACCTTGACTATCTGTATGCAAAAAAGAATGAGCGAGTAACAGTAACACTGCAGAAGTCAACGTCAATTGTGAGCAGAATTCAGTAGTTTTTAGATTCCCTTATTTCTTGGCAACAATCAAAATATCATGCGGACTGAATTCTTTTATCTCAACAATATCAAACCTGGTGGATATCAATTTCTTCAGTTCAGAGATCTTGAACTTCCTGACGTATATTATGCCGAATATACTAATGAAAAACCCAAAAATCCGCAACAACACGTTTTCTTTCATGCATGCTGTTGCAGAAATAAACCGTCCACCTGGTTTCAATATTTCATCAATCTTTTTAATTACCTTTTCTGTATCTTCCAGGAGATGCAGGAGATTGAATGCCAGGACCACATCATATTTTTCATCAATGTCAAATATTGTGGCTTTTTTAAAACTAATGTCCTTGGATTTTATCTTTGCTAATTCAATCATTTTGGGCGAAATATCAATGCCGCGAATCTCTTTTACATCACCTGCAAGCGCAATCGTATAAGCACCTCTTGCACATCCATAATCCAGGACAGTATCGTTCTTCCTGAGATATTTTTTAGTAAGTTTGGTAGTCTGCTCACCTACCTCATCACCATAATTCTTTGCTATCAAGTTCCAGAATTTATCTTTTTTCATATTAGACATTACCTCCACTTAATAAGTGAGAGGAAAATTATAGCTGGTCCTCATAGGTAGGTCCTTTTGCTACGCCATTCTACGCAGCTTCTTCTGCTTATACAACAAGGTGATAAAGATGATTAAAAGGAGTAATCGAATGGGCATTGCCAAAAGAGCTGTTAAAAGGCCGACGACCAGAAGCACTTTGACTGAAGAGTGCCGGTAAATGTAACCTAAACCCCCTTTAATCTCTTTAAGAACATTTGCTCTTTCCTTTTTGACACCATTGGCTCTGTACCGCACCAATCCTGTGCATACCACAGCAATAATCTCCACGAAGGTGATGAGGTGATCTCGTAAACCAGGTAGCTTCTGGCAATTGACGACATCTGTATGCCGCCCATCATGAAGATTATCCCAAGCCAGAGATGCCGAAAATCCCTTTCTTGGAGAGAGAGAGACGTGCATTTCCATCTACCTGACATATTTTTTACTGACTGGTGCTAACAATTTGAAGAACTCAGTTTATAAGAACTTCGGTTGTAGTTCAACGGGGGTGAATACTTTTCAGATAGGCGGTCAATAGCCCTGTCGGCAACACCCAAATTGCACTTTATGTGCTATGAACCGGAGGCGGCCGACCCACTCCCTGCCGGCAAAGATCGTACACTGCTCGCAGATAGCGGGTGATCCGATCGCGCTCTACCAGATGGGTGGAGAACATCACTTCCTCGAAAACCTGGACGATAAAACCCAGACTCGGTTCGGTGTCCGGCACAGTTGCAGCCAGCCGGCCGGTGTATTCCTGGGGGGTGTTGGCAGGAAAGAAGGGAACTCCGCTCCTCTGCCCCCACTTCAGCAGCCTGGCAAAGGCCTTCAGGACCCTACCCATCTGCAGTTTCTTGCGCAGTCCGGGACGGCGGGAGCGTTCGCTATACACAAAGGGGTGCATCTTCAGAACTTTCTCCTCTCCTGCGGTCAACTTTCTACGGGTGCCTAAGGTTTTGAACCAGCAGACAAAGCGCCGGCTCACCCTGCGCAGGTAGAGCAGAGAAGTGCGTACTTTTTCCCATAACAAGGCCAGGGGCCGGAGCTGCCTCACCCATTTTAGAAAGTAGTTGGAAAACAGCGGCGCCACCAGAAAGAAAAACAGGGCGGTAAAGGCGATTACCCTAACCAGTTGCTTGATGAGCTCCAGAATCAGCTTTAAGAGTAGGGATGGTTGCCTGGCTTCCCCCCAGGCAGAAAGCAGGAACTGTAAGGGCTGTCTGCTCCTGGGGATCATATTGCGAAATCGCTCGACTACCTGGTGGTTGGGGTTGTACTTGAAGAGCTGAGCCAGCTTGCTTAAGAACGCCAGGAGCCACGAGAGAGGTAGCAGCGAAGCGTCCCGGGCGGCGAGCAGTACCATGGCGAGGCACACCCCGAGGACAACAGCGATGTATATCAGGCGCTTTTGCTCCATACGGGAGGGAATGATGAGTCCGTTCCCAAGATGGCCCTGACCTTCGATAAACAGGTTGAGCACCCCGATGAACAGAAGACCGCTGAAGGCGTGTAGGATAACCAGAACCATCGAGGAGGCTGAGAGCGCCTTGCTCAGGGCTATGGTTAAAATTACAAGAACAAAGATCACAACCTGAAACAGGATGATGGCGCCCTGGACCTCCTTAATTCCCTTGATGGCGTAGCTTGCCTGAAAGGAAGAATCTCGCAGCGCCTTAATCTGCCGGCTGCCCCGCTTGCCGGCTATAGCGCTCCAGAGAAGCTCCCGTTCCCGCAGCCTGGTGTGAAGGGCCAGTGATAACAGCCACTGCAGAAGGATGAGAAACAGGGGATACAGAAACTCCGGGCGCAGCATGTTAACCGGCCTCAGTGGGATTCTGTATACTGCAAAAAGTATGGAAATCATTACCAGCAGAATCAGAATGAGCTCTCTCAGTCGAACGAAGGAGCTCACCCGCTCCTTAAAAAAGATGTTGCCCGCCAGAGCCTCCTCAAGCCCTACACTCAGCAGAAGCAGAGCCAGGAGCGGCATTGGTGCGGAGAGCCGGGGGATAAGGGACTGCAGAAAGCTGTCCAGGGTCAACAGAAAAAGGAGGGGGATGAATATGGAAAGCAGCGGGTGAGCAGTGGCCCGGTGGAACCGGAAATACCGCTTACTAATGGACGAGCTCACTGCCGTAATCCTTTACTGAAAATACACTGAACTCTCCAGAAGGCAATGCCCGCACACGAAACTCCTCCGCCCTCCAGGTGCCGGTGGCGATGAGAAAGACCTCCACAGCACAGCCCTGTTCTTTGAGTCTTCTGAAAAAGGCGCTTTGTTCTTCCGTCAGCAGGGGTGTGATCACCTCGATCCTGGTCTGAGGAGGTATTTTGATTCCTGAAGTCTGTAATAATTGCTCAAAGTTCATATGCTCGGCGCCGGGCTGCACCCGTGCCAGGATCTCCAGCAGATGAAGGG
>DRHE01000333.1 GCA_011049745.1 Spirochaetales bacterium
GATCGATTTTCTCGGTTTTTATTTTCATGGCCTTCGATGCATGACCCTGCTCCACAGCCATTTCCCGCAGGACCGTCATAACGTCGGTAAATCTGACATCCTGCGGGCACCGGGCATAGCAGGTGTAGCACTGGGCGCAGAACCATAAGGTGTTCGAGGAGAGGAGCTCTTCCCTCATTCCCAGCAGAGCCTGGTGGATGATCAGCCTCGGATTGAAGCTTTCATCGATCTCGGAAACCGGGCAGGAGGCCGTACAGGTGCCGCAGGAAAAACATCTTTTGAAAAACCCGGCTCCCGGCCTGGAAGCTATCTCATACTTGAAATCTTTATCCAATTGAGTAACAACGATATTCTCCATATACTCCCCTCCGTTAGAATCATGGCTGGCTCCTTTCAACATCCGGCCGGCGCTTTCGTGCCCTCATAAAAGTTGTGAATGGCCTTATAAAGCCTCTTTCCTTCATCCGGGGCGGCATAGAGCATTTCGACATTTTTTTTACTGATGCCGGCGCTTTTTAAGAGTGTCTTAACCCTGTTGACGCGGCTCTCCGCCCGCAGGTTGCCTTCCATAAATTTACAATTGTCTTTCCTGCACCCGAGCACGATGATGCCGGCCACATCCTCCTGCAGAATCTCCAACAGCATCGTCTCATTTATCCGGCCAGAGCAAGGGAGCTCAAAGGTCCGGATATCCCCTGCCAGCCTGTATCCGAGCCGGACCATGCCGCTCAACGCTTTTTTCCCGCCTTCCGCGCAATGTATTAACAGTACCATATCTCCAACCTCTAACTTTTTTTAAGCCAATGCCCTCATACCGGAAATAAGAGACTCATATTCCAGGTTTCGGATCCGGATGGCTTTGGCGGGACATTCCGCCGCACAGGTGCCGCAGGCCCGGCAAGTCGACTTTAAAGCTTTAGCCACCCGGTACAGGGCATCTTTCACCATCGCTCCGAAAGGGCAGACCCGCATGCAGGTCATGCATAACGCGCATTTGTCCTTATCGACCTGTGGGATATATTCTTCCACCCGCAGTCCTGCGGGGGAAAGCCGTTGTCTTAATGAGAAAACAAGAGATTCCGCATCCTCCTCTACGGCTCTTTTATCCATGTTGCCCTTCGCAGCACCGGCGACAAAGATGCCGGGACGATTAGATTCATTCGGCAGCCTCCAGAGAGAATCCGACTGGGAATAATCATCGTTGTAAATTCGGAGATTTAAAGACCGGGCAAACTCTCTTGCCTGCGGTGAAAGAATCGTCTTTCCTGGAATTATCAATCCGGCGGTATCTTTGATGATAAATTGACCTGAGGTCTGGAGATCCACACCCGTAATCGCGAAGCCGCTGCCGGAGTTTTTAATGTAGAGACTGTCTTCATACTTGATGAAGATAATCCCCGCTTGCCGGCAGTCATCGTATAATTCCTGGAGACCGGGGATCGAGACCCGGGCGTTGCGGAGCAGTATTTTTACCTCTGCGCAGTGCATTTTCCGAAGGTATTCAGCCGCCTTTATGGCATCGGAAAAGATTTCCGGCCCTGTTTCCGTTTTATGATCCAGGATGAAGACGGTTTCGCCTTTCCAGGCCCCTGTTTTCAGGGCTTCTTGCGAGCCGATTCGAGCATAAAGCTGAGTAAGATTTAGTGCGCCTATCTCCCCGGCCGGTCGTTCTTCTCTTTCCGGCGCAAAAATAATTGTGCCGTACTCCTGTTTCTCGCCGCCGGCCTTACGAAAGATAAAACCGCCCTCGCCGGGCGTTACCTCTTTGAGGGCCTTCTGGGGTAAAAGGGTGATTGTTTCGGCCTTACGGGCCGCCTCAAGAAGTCCGGTAATCATTCCCGGCTCAGCGAGGATCATGCTCAAGTATCCCGGGGAAAGCGAAGCTCCATGCGTTTCAACGATATCCACAGGGATACTCTCCGCAGCCAACCTCAATGCCGCCTTTAACCCGGAAAAGCCACTGCCGTAGACCAGCGCCTTTTGATCAGGTTTGATAATATCCTCTTCGAACGGCTCTCTGCGGGCCAGGATATTACCGGAGGCAACAAGCTTGCGGTAAAGATTTTCCTCTATGTTTTCCTTACCTTCATACAGATCGAAGATTTCGGTCTTTATGTCTACCGTAAAAAAGTCCGCCTTCTTTAAACAAAGGTCTTGAAAGGTTTTTTCGTATAGCCCGGATTCTTCGAGGAAAGGACAGCCTCCGAAAAGGACTTTTTTTCCTTTCAGGCCGTCTAATTTGCCGTTCCGGTCCCGGCACGCCTTTTCAAGGATCACAACTTCTTTAAAGAGGCTGCTTTTTAATAAACGCTCGGAAAGATTCCGATAATCAAGCCGGCCTTTCGAATGGCACTGTTGATCGCAAATTGCTATGGCGATTGATTGACGGCCCATTTTCAAACCTTGTCTCCTAAATAGCGCAGCACTCCGGCGGCCGCTCCATAGGCGCTTTCTACGCATTCAGCGATACCCATAGGCCTCCGGCAGGCTCCGGTCAAAAAGATCCCGGAATCCCGCCCGCTCCCATTATTGGACGCTGCATTTGTAGCTGCACTTAGAAACCCGCCGGCCTCAAGATCAAGGCCGAAAATTTCCGCCAGTTCCTCGCCGTTATCAGGCGGGCAAATGCCATTTGCTAATACTACCAGGTCGTAAGCCTCCTCCCGGCAGCGCAGATCGGACATAGACTCGTAGCGAACCAGGGGACGCTCTTGTTCGTCAATACTGATGGAGATGGGATGACTGCGGATAAAATTGATCTTCCTTTTTAATTCCGCCCAGAAACTGGAGAAGCTTTTGCCAAAGTACTGGATATCCATATAATAGATATCGATCTCGGTATCGGGATATTCTTCTTTGATCCGGTTAGCCATGCGTAATGAATATGCGCAGCAGACCCGCGAACAGTGCCGTTCTCCTTCCACAATATTTCTCGATCCTACGCACAGGATAAAGGCGATTTTTTTCAAGTCCTTCAATTCCGGGTCGGATGGAAGGAATTTTTCCCGGCAGAATAAGCTCTCAAGATCGCTGCCTGTTATTACCCGAGGATTGGCGCCATACCCCCATTTTAGATTAACTGCCGGATCAAAGGGCTTAAAGCCCGAAGAGATCACCACGCTTAAGGCCGGGAATGTTTCATATTGCCTCTTTCTCTCCAGATTGATTGCCCCGACCGGGCATACGACCAGGCATTTGCCACACCGGTCACAGTGCTCGCTGATATAGTACTTCCAGCCGGGGATCGATTTTACGGCATTTTTCGGACATACTTCCCTGCACTCTCCGCATTCGGTACAGCTCCGCCAATCAATAGGATTGGGGATGGTTTCTACCTCAATATCATAGCCGTCGTTTTCCCGGCGGTGAAGAGCCCGCGGAGTCGAGGAAAACGAAGCGTCTATGAGTGAGCTTTTTTTGAAATTGGCCACAGCGTCACGCACGAGACAGACGCCGCATTGTAGGCACGAATCGGTAGCTTTGCAGCCGTACTGCACGGAGCGGCCGCCCGGGAAAGGATTTTTATCGATGACGAAAACTCTTATCCCCTCGTTTGCCAAGCTATTCGCAACGGTGAGCCCTGATATACCGGCACCAACAACGCAGACGGTTTTCGATTCCAAAGCTTTCTGCCTTTCGTGCGATAAACACTGTTTTTGAAGTAATGATTTTACCACATTTTCTCAGATTTGTCAAAAATTTTAAAAGGTATGGGAGCTATTAATTTAAAAACCTGACTATTTTTAATCCCCCATCAGGGTGTGGAATGGGAAAATGAACAAAGAGGAGTTTAGACATATAAAGCTCGCACTATATGAGAAGAAGCGAAAAGATTATTAAAAACAACTAATGCAGATTAAGGAGGAAATGGAAAGAAGAAGCGCTTGACTTTTATCATAGTGTAAAACTTATATCAATTGATAGTAAAAACCATTTCTCACATTGGCGGCTGTATCTCTTAATGACTACTTTAGATTTTACATAATCTTGATGCGACGTCACCGGAATACGCACAATATCTTCAAGATCCAAAAAATTTATTATCTTATCATTAAATAGCATATTGGCATCCGGAGGAAACTCATCGTCACCTTCATAGAATACCACAATGACATCAATTCGGGGCAGAACCGGAATACGAACGGAATAATCCCCAATCTCCCAGGATCCGCCTCCAAGTTGTTTAGCCGCCGCGATAAGCTTTGATGGATCGGATTCGAATTGAGACAGGATCCTGTCTATAGCCCTCTTTCGAAAGGAACTGTAATAAAACATCCCGTTCGGTAGGCTTTTGTATCCGATATATTCTCCTTTTGTGGGTATGGATTTTTCCGAGGTCAAGGAATTATCGCGTGTACCAGTAATTCGTAAGAGAGAGAGGGATTTCTCGCGGAGTTTGCAGAGATCGATATTGATGTTCATATGGGAAAGTAAAGGTGTTGTTCTAAGAGCTTGACCACTAAAGTACTACGATGCTAAACTTCGGCAGTGATTTAGTGGTCAGGCGATACCCTGGTTAAAATTAAATCAAGGAAGGGAGATGGAGAATAAGCCACTGAGGATTTATGTTGCGGCCGCAAAGCAGAATGACGGGAAAACAACCGCTGCCCTGGGCCTCATGAATGTTATCCGCGAATCCTATCCAAAGATAGGTTACATTAAACCTGTGGGACAGCATTTCAATGTTATAAACAGTAAGAAAATCGACAAAGATGCCAGTTTAATTGAAGATGTTTTCCATATCGGAACCGGGCTTCAGGATATGAGCCCTGTGGCCAAACTCCTTAACTCTCCCGTAATAATTGTGGCTTCCGGTGGTATCGGGCGTCCAATTGATGAGATAATGCTGAATAAAGCCCTGTTTGACAGTTACGGAGTGGAAGTTCTCGGTGTTATTATCAACAAAGTAAAGCCTGAGAAATTTGAAAAGATCAATAAGGTTGTCCGGCTGGGTTTGGATAGACTGGGTATTAGCGTCTTAGGGGTTACTCCTTTTTTTCCGATATTGACAAGTCCGAATCTTCAGCAGGTTTTGGAGGATATGCAGGGCACTCTTATTTCAGGGGAAAAGTTCCTTGACCACACCATCAGTAAATTTCTTGTGGGGGCTATGCCCCCCTCTACTGCCGCACAAAGGATCAATAATATGATTATTAAGATAAAGCCCCATGAGGTGGAAAAAATAAAGGTTGTTAAGTCCATGATCAAAGAGTATGTTGATGTCCGGATGCTCTTTGAAAAACTGGGAGCCGTTACCTCCTGAAAGCGTCGATATAAGAATCCGCGTAAATGGATTTATTCATAATCAACTCTGCTGTGAGTATGGTATTCAGCAATTCTTCATCAGTGACATCAAGGATGACGGCATCCAGTCCATTAGCAATGAGCATCGTGGCAAATACACGGTTAATCAGTTTTTTTTGTGAGGTCCCATTGGAAATATTACTAAGACCGCAGACAATATGGCAGGGAGGGTCTGAGAACAACCGAAACTGAGCAGCACCGGCTAAAATTTCCTTTGCCTGCTCCTGCATGAATTTTAAAGGCATGACAATGGGATCTAAAAAGAGCTGCTCCGGGGACATTCCATAGTCCAGTATTTTGGCAAAAATCTTTCCGGCGTTTTCAACGCGTTTATCAGCGTCCTTGGGACTGCCGGACTCATCCATAGCCAGACCAATAACAGAAGCATTATGTTCTGCAATGATCGGAAGGAGCTCATCCATTTTTTTCTCATCCGCTGTTGTTGAATTTACAAGGGGCGGTTTTTTGCATATCGGGATCGCTTCCTTCAACATTACTGATCTGTTATTGTCAATTGAAATAGGCAGATCGACCTCTTCCTGAACCATCTCAATCATCCAGCAGAGGTCTTCAGGCTTATTAGA
>DRHE01000334.1 GCA_011049745.1 Spirochaetales bacterium
ATATTTAAATGAGAATACGGGAATATAGCCGAAGGACAAAAGAAACTGAAATAAAAATAATCCTTGCCCGGTCACTCAAGCCCATTAAAAATTCGCGCAGCAGGACCAGATCAAAGGAACCAACCAGGGGTTGCGGATATTCAGCTTCATATACCAGGGTAGGCCTTCCGCATACATCAATTGCAATCTCGGAGAGGGCTTCGTCCATAGGCACTACCGCATAACCGAATCTCTTTACCATTCCGAAATCCTCTTTAATCTTAAGCAGCACTTCTCCAAGCACCAGGCCGGTATCTTCCACTAGATGATGTGCATCAACCTCCAGGTCTCCGCGCGCCTCTACCTGCAGGTTGAATTGCCCGTGAAAACTCATAGCAGTAAGCAGATGGTTGAAGAAGGGCAGGCCGGTATCGATACCGGTGCTGATTTTGCCTTCCAGATCCGGATCAAGGATTATCTTTATTTCAGTTTCTTTCGTCTTTCGGCTGTATTCCCGTATTCTCATTTAAATATTTACCCGGGCCAGTTTCTCTGCCAACTGATCCATCTGTTTATAATTTACTTTATAATCGGCGGGATTGGCAATTAAAAACACCTTAATCTCGGCCAGCACCTCCAGGATCGCCAGATCATGGGCTTTGAGTGTGCTCCCTGTCTGCACCAGGTCTACAATATAATCTGTCAGCCCCAATACAGGGGCCAGCTCCACAGAACCCTCCAGCTTGATAATCTGTACCGGAATGCTTCTGGTATGGAAATAGTCAAAAGAAAACTTCGGGAATTTAGTGGCTATCTTCATGGCTGAGCGGCGATCCCAGGGGGAATCCGGCCATCCGGCAAGACACATCCTGGTGGAACCCAGGGGGAACTCAAAGAGCTTGAAAAACTCATACCCTGATTCAAAAATCACATCCTCCCCGCATATACCCAGCCCGGCAATGCCATGATTTACATAGATAGGCAGGTCAATGTTTTTTACTAAGATAAACTTATAGCTTTGTGTCTCGTCATAGCAAACCAGCTCTCTGCCGTTAAATGAGAAATCGATGGCCGCTTCTTTAAGAAAGGAATATATATCATCTATTAACCTGCCTTTTGGCAGGGCAATGGTCAGCGCCTTCTTCATAACTGTTTTATAGTATCACTATCTTTCCCTTTTTACGCAGGGCTTCCGCTTTGGTATAGGCCTCAATAAAATTATTATCCTTCACTTTTACTATCTCTTCTTTTAAACTGAAGCGCTCAAGCCCGCCAATCCTGGACTCAATCTTACGCAAAAGTATCGAAAAACCGACAGAGGGCGCGTTAAATCCGAAAAAACCCAGCAGATTGTTGTAGCGTCCGCCAAAAGCAGCAGCAGAATCCAGCCCGGGCAGATAGCCGCGAAAGACTATACCGGTGTAGTAGGGCTGTCCGCCGATCTCCGAAAGATCGGCCCGCATACACGCAGCCGGTTTCATCGATTTTATTGAAGCCAGCAGCTCTTCCAGGTAATCCAACGGCCCCAGCGCTTCTGCGGGCAGCAGTCCGTAAGCTGAGATTGCACTTCTGAGCTCTCTAAACTCCATGTCACTGCCGATAAAGGAGAATATTTTTTTATAAAGAGCAATCTCCGGCGCTTCGATATCTACTCCATGCAGGAATTCCGTGAATTTCCGCCAGTTACGGCTCATAATTATTTTTTCCAGTTCTTCCAGGTCTCCGGTCTCCAGCACCCGGTCAAAACAGCACCTAAAGAGCGCCCTGGAACCTACATGTATTACTGCCTCAGAGAGCTCTAGCAGCTCCAAAGTGGAAATCAGAAGCATTAATATTTCCAGGTCACCGTGCAGCCCATCTTTGCCGATAAGTTCGACTCCCACCTGGAAAAATTCATTATGTGAAATGTCTTCCCGGTCCTGGTGGCGTAGAATTGAATCTGCATAGCTGACCCGGACAGGGAGATCTTTCGCTTTAAGGGACAACCCCATCTGTTTGGCTAAGAAGAGGGTCACATCTGACCTCAGCATCAACAGGTCGCCATCACGGTCGATTAATCTATAGACTTTTTCTAAAGAAGCGCTTTTAAGCAGGGGCCGGTAGATATCGAAAAAATCAAAAACGGGAGTCTGAACCGGAAAGTAACCCCAGCTCAAGAAAAGCGCTTCCAGGGCATCTGTAATACGTCGATGCGTGGAAGTTTCTTTAAGAGACAGGCTTTCAGTACCCTGTGGAATCTGGAATAAATTTCTTATTTCTCCGGTCAACATCAGCTCCAAACAGAGCTCGATCTTAACAGAAAACGGCTATCTATGCTACTCCCTTTCGCCCAGAAGCACCTTGAGCTCGCGTATTTCAGCAATCAGTTTGCCTCTGTCCAGGTTGCGAAATCTTTTCGGCACCATTTCCCTGCTGGTACACTCCAGAACGGCTACTAAATTCTGCAGCGAAATTTCATGGGGATAGGCAGGGGGGATAAAATCACGGATAGTTTCCTCCAGATCATTCTTGGTGATAAAAATATGATTATTCATGGCTGATAGGAATTTAGCCCTGATAAGTACAGACTCCAGATCCGCACCTGAAAAGTCAAAACGGTGTCTTTTCAACAGATCGATAATATTAATTTTTTGAATCTTAAGGTCCAACTTTCTGACCAGGGTAGCAAAGAGGTCTTCCTTCTCTTCAATAGAATCAGGATAAAAGAGCGCCAGATGTTCCTCGGCCCTTCCCTGCCTCTTCATATCGATAGGTAAATGGTCAGGCCGGCAGGTAATCAGGAACCAAATTATTTTGCCGCGAAAACCAGTATTTCCCATAAAGGAGGCTAACTGGGCAAATATTCGGTTGCTGGTACCGGAATCGCCGGTTTGATGGCGGTGGCCCAGAAAAGCATCAGCCTCATCGATCATTACTCCTACCGGTGCCATTGCCTTGAGGATATTCAGGATCTTTTCCAGGTTAGCCTCGGTCACACCCTGCCACTTGGATCTGAAATTCCTGAATTTCACAATCGGGATCCCAATCTCACCCGCAAACGCGGTAACTAAAAAGGATTTGCCGGTGCCTACTGCACCGGAGATCAAATACCCCATGGGCAGAACATCGAGTCTTCCCCTCTTGATTGCCCTGGCCGCATTCTTCAATCTCTTTTTGACAAAGTTATGGCCGGATACCATGGAGAGATCAAATTCGGACTCAAGAAATTCAAGGAGTCCTATTGCCTCAGCCTCTATGATCTCCTTTTTTTTCTGGCGCAGATATTCCATATTGATCAACCGGTCTTCCTGATAGGACTCTGCAGCCAGTTGGTTGATATTTACCAGGTTAAGCCCGCCGGTTGTTTTTGCCGCCTCATCAGTGGAAAGCCCCTCTTCCAGCAGAAGCTGGTCACCCTTTTTTAAGAAATTGAAAAAACTTCGCCGCACTTTTTCATCAGGTATGGGTATGTTCACCTTTATGGTAATCGGTGAACGAACAAGTTTGATATTAAGATCGACCAGATTCTCAGTTAAGAGGATAATGGAGATATCGCCTTCAGTAAAAAGGGGATCATGGGCCCAGCGGTTCAGAGTAACTAAAGAGTAACGGTCCTCATCAGTATAGCGTGAGATATCCGTATTGGGAACAATGGTCTCAGCGTAATCAACTATCAGCACAAACCTCTTCTTGTGATTGATATTATGATAAAAATATTTTTCCAGATTATGCAGGGCGTCTTGAGGTTCTTTAGCTAAAACATCAGCCTCGCTTTCAATCCCATTCATACTGCGCATTACCTGTAGATAGTCCTCTTTCATCTCCGCTTTGCAAAAGGTTACTCCGGAGGAACGGTCGTAATAAACTATAACATCACGGTTGCCGAAAAGCACTTCAGATATGTAATCCTGGATCTTGACAAAATTGAATTCTTCTTCCCGCATCTGATGGGGAAGGAAATCCCGGATATTTCCATGTACAATGTACAGGTTGGCGGTTTTTGAACAATATTTA
>DRHE01000335.1 GCA_011049745.1 Spirochaetales bacterium
GCCAGATCAGATAAGGTAATATCTATTTCATGGCCAATGGCAGAGATAACCGGGATAGCTGAATCAGCGATAGCTTTTACAACTGATTCATCGTAAAAGGGCAGCAGATCTTCAAGGGAACCGCCGCCCCTGGTAATAATAATTACTTCAGCCATTGTATAGCTGTTGGCGGTGCGGATCTGAGCAGCGATAATTTCCGCAGCCGTTTCACCCTGTACCGGAGCCGGAAGCACAATCAGATTGATCCCGGCATTTCGGCGCGTTAAGACACGCAGAATATCGCGTATGGCAGCCCCGGTGGGTGAGGTTACCACAGCCACTGTTGACGGAAACAGGGGCAGGCTTTTTTTTCTGTCGCTGTCAAAAAACCCCATTGCGGCCAGTTCCCGCTTTCGTTCCTCGAGCTTGGCCAGAATATCTCCCTCGCCAGACCTGGTAAGGCTTTCACAGATCAACTGGTAATTACCCCGCTTAGCGTACACCGATATATTGCCGGCGGCTCTAACCAGAATTCCATCCGCAGGCATGAAATTCAGGCGCAGCTGCCTGTTTTTGAACATGACAACAGAAATAATGGCTTCCTTATCTTTGAGGCTGAAATAATAGTGGCCAGTGGATGAAGGACGGAAGTTGGATATTTCTCCCTCTATGGTAATATTTGCAAACTCATCTTCCAGCATGCTGCGGATTAACCGGGTAATCTGGGAGACTGAGTAACATTTGTCAGCTTCAGCCATGGGAGTACTATAAAGATTAGAATAGCTTTGGTAAAGTAGAATCTAGGTTACAGGCGCCTTTAGGAGATGTCGATAATTGCAACAGATATGAGAAATATTGCAGTGCTCAATGGAATAAAGCTCTCTCGCTTTGCGTGGGAAAAGATCATTGATGATAAAAATGCTCTACAAGCAGTGTATGATTATTCCGGCCGATTACCGGAAGTGGAAAAGGTGGTTATCCTACTTTCCAGTGAGCAGGACCGATCCAGGATATCTGAAAGCGGTTTTGCTGATCTGCAGGCAGTGTTCAAGGAAAATTGGACGGTGGCAGGGCTGCTTTCCAGTTTGCAGGAGCTGGCTCAAGATTATGATCATGTTTTTTATCTCTTTGCAGATTGCCCCCTGCTCGATAACACTATTTCCGCAGAGATGTTTGGCAATCATATAGAATATTTTGCCGATTATACTTTTGCCGACGGCTATCCCTACGGCTTGACTCCGGAGATTATCAGATCTAAAACCATCCCTGTTCTGGCAGCTCTTGCCGGGAAGGGTGAAAATGAGCCTGGCAGAGATACAATTTTTGAAGTGATAAAAAAAGATATCAATGCCTTTGATATTGAAACTGAAATATCGCCGATGGACCTGCGTATGCTAAGGGTTTCGCTGGCAACTGATTGTAAAAGGAATTTTATACTGCTTAAGCGCCTGATAGGGGCAGGAGCAAGGGACAGCCAGTCAACCTGTAAAATACTTCGGGATAAAGGTGAATATCTGCGTACTCTGCCGTCATTCTTTAATATTCAGATTGTAGAAGGATGTCCGCAGCTCTGTTCATACTGTCCATATCCTCAAGTTTCTATTAAATCAACTGGAAAAAAAGAGGAAATGAAACTTAAGAATTTCCGGAAGATTATAGATCAGATCGAAGAGTTTTGCGAGGATGCGGTGATCAGCATATCTTTATGGGGAGAACCCTCTTACCACAGCTCGATTGTCGAAATAGTCAATTATGTGCAAAACAAAAAAAACCTCAGGCTTTTAATCGAAACATCAGGAATAGGCTGGCAGGAAAGCTGCTTAAGCGAACTTAAAGAAAAAATGGACGAAAAGCAAAAGTTGCCTGAGTGGATTGTTTCTCTCGATGCCCATACGCCTGCTGTATACCGCGATTTACGGGGCGAGGGTTTTACTGAGGCAAAATTGTTTATTAAGCTGCTTATGGATTATTTTCCGGAACGGGTTTACGTACAGGCAGTTCGAATGAAAAGCAATGAAGATGACCTGGAAATATTCTACCGTGAATGGAAGAAAATAAACGATAAAGTAATAATCCAGAAGTATGATTCATTTTGCGGTTTGCTTCCTGACCACAAGGTAACTGACCTTTCACCAATAAAACGCTTTCCCTGCTGGCACATTAAGCGTGATGTTAATATTCTCCTGGACGGCAGTGTTCCCCTGTGCAGAGAAGATATTTCAGCCGGCCATAATCTCGGCAATGTCCTGAAACAGGGCCTGGCAGAAGTCTGGGAAAATGGCAAAGTCTTTTATTTAGAACAGCTTAAGGGAGAATATCCGGACATTTGTCAGAAATGCGATGAATACTATACCTACAACTTCTAAGAAACCCAAGATTTCTTACACGGTAGTGGGTGGTGCCAGGATTGATCGCCTGCGCAAGTTTTCATTTCCCTTTACGATTATCCTGCTCAACCGTGGTGGTTTTTTTTACCGGAGTGAAATGATTCTTGAGCTGCAGGATCTCAAGGTTGGGGATATTATCTGTATAGAGGGACCCCATATTCC
>DRHE01000336.1 GCA_011049745.1 Spirochaetales bacterium
CATTACTACCGGAACAGACTTTAAGACGCATTCCCCTCTATCATCAGATTCTTTCTGAGCTGGAACAAAAAGGCAAAGCAACATCGTAGGAAAGTCAATAGAACATCCCGGCTATGCTTCCTTGAGTCAATTCTAATACGATGGGGCAGGAACATTTTCTGACTTCGCAATTGCGGAATAATAAATCCCCGATCCATATCCGAATATGTGCTGCTGGATCCCGACAAATCCATAGACAGGCATCTTGTGGATAAGAACCAACTGCGCCGGGTCTTTGATAATTTGTTGAAAAATGGTGTAATTCCTTAAGTAAGAGAGATCCGGGTGAGGTTTAAGAATTCCATTGAAAGCCTTGATCTGAAGGAGATCCTTGCCTGGTACCTTGATTTTTTAGGGTCCAGGCTGAGCCGGCTGATATCAGTCTTTGCCTGGAAGCGGAAAAAGGCGATTCGAGAGTAATGGTTGATCGGGGAGATAAGGTAATGAAAAACTTCAGTGATATTCTTAACAAGGCCAGGGATATGGGCAAGAGACGCCTGGCCGTTGCCCAGGCTGCCGATGCTACGGTGCTGGCTGCGGTTGAAGATGCCCGCAGAGAAGGGATAGTCGAAGCTATCCTGGTGGGTTTCCCGGAGGAAATAAAAAGGGAGGCTGAAGAGGCCGGTGTCGACCTGAAGCATTACACGGTAATTGCTCCCGAGAGCCGGGAGAGTATTGCCGGAGATACGGTCAAGCTGGTGGTTAATGGAGAAGCGGAGCTGCTTATGAAGGGGCTGATAGCAACGGGAGAGCTGCTCAAAGAGGTGCTGGCCAAAGAAAATGGTTTGAACCTGGGAAGAATTCTTTCCCATGTGGGTATATTTGAGCACTCTGACTTTGAGCGCCTGCTTTTTATTACCGACGCCGGCCTCAATATTGCACCTGACCTGAAGCAGAAGCGGGATATTGCACAGAATGCCATTGATCTGGCCGCCGGCGATCTGGGTATCCATGATCCCATTGTCGCCATTCTCGCTGCCGTGGAGTTGGTGAACCCGGCTATGCCGGCGACCCTGGATGGAGCCTCCCTGGCTAAAATGGCACAGAGGGGATCCATAAGCGGCGGCAGGGTAGAGGGGCCCCTGGCGTTGGATAATGCAGTATCTGTGGAAGCGGCTCAGCACAAGGGCATAATCAGTCCTTTAGCCGGGCGGGCTGATATTCTTGTTGTTCCCGATATAGAGGCGGGCAACATCCTCTATAAGTCTCTGGTCTTATTTGGAAGAGTGAAATCTGCCGGAATTATTGTGGGCGCCAGGGTGCCGGTGGTATTGACCTCACGGGCGGATTCTGCTGCAGCCAAGCTTAATTCTATTGCCCTGGCAGTGCTGGCCGGGAAGGGATAATCATAATGGTAAGAAATTATTGTGAAGCGAGGTAATTACCTTCCCAGTAGAGGTAGCCGCCCTCCAGCACAAAGATATTGGTGTAGCCCCTGGTTTCCAGGTATTTAAAAGCCGTATAAGCGCCGGAAGAGGTCCTGCTGTATAGAAGCACCTTATCCTTCTTGTCAAAGGGGATTCCCTCGAGCCTGAGATTTTCCAGTGGAATATTTACACTGCCCGGTATGGAATAATAAGTGTGGTCGCTTAAGGGACAGAGATCAACTATGCCTTTAAACTGGTCCTCTATCTGTTTGAAGCGCTCCATGGTAATTGTTTTAATTACTTTGTCGATCTTATTTATTAATACCAGGCAGGCGGTTTGGATAATATCAATTGGATTGTTAAAAGCCGGGGCATAACCTAAGTCGAGTTTAAAGCATTCATCCAGGGTCAACCCCTGAGTGACGGCACAGGCAAGAATCTCAATTCTGGGGACAATTTCACCTTTTCCGTACCCTTGCGCGCCGAGAATAACCTTTGTTTTCCGGTCGGCGAGGATTTTAATAATGACGTATTGGCCTTTGCAGTAATGGGCTTTATCCATGCCGGCGATCACTACGGATTCGACATCAAAGCCATTTCGCCGCGCCGTTTCTAAAGTCAGCCCTGTGCGGGCGGCATTGATATCTATTATCCTGAACATGGCGGTACCAATGGAGCCTTTGAACTCAGATTTAATGCCGGCAATATTATCAGCGGCGATTCTGCCCATCTTTGTGGAAACAGATCCCAATGGCCAGTAATCATGTTTACCGGTGACCAGGTTAAAACTCTCCGCGCAGTCACCGATTGCATAAATAGATTTATCAGAGGTTTGCAGGTATTTGTTGACCTTAATACCCTGTGATTTGCCGATCTCCAATCCTGCCTTTTGAGCCAAAAGGGTATTCGGCCTTACACCGGCGGATATGATTATAAGATCAGCTGCATTGGAACCCTTATCAGTTCTGATAGTGAAATTATTCCTGTTTTTCTCTATTTCGTTGATCTTTACTTTAGTAATTATCTTGATCCCTTTGCGGTTCAATTCATTCTGGATTTTGACGGCAATATCCCGGTCCATGAGGTTCAGGAGGATGGAATCTTCTTTTTCCAGTATTGTTACCCGGGCCCCGGTGTTGATCAGGGATTCGGCTGTGGAAACACCGATCAAGCCGCCGCCGATTATATAGACATCCTGGGCTTTTTCCACGGCAAAGGCTTTCTTGATCTCTTCCGCATCCTCCAGGCTGTGCAGTGAATAGATATGGGGCTGTTTGATACCAGGTATGGGGGGAATAACTGATTCTGAACCGATAGCCAGGACCAGCACATCATAGGGAAGAAAGGAAGAGGTCTCTTTAAGCAGATCTATAATCTTAATTCTCTTTTTTTCACGGTCTATAGCAACCGCAGCGGTATTGTTGAGAATGGCAATGTTCTTTATTGCTTCGAAGAAATGGACATCACGGATATTATTATCCGCCGTTGACATCAGCTCCTGGGGAGAGCGCACCTGACCGCTGATATAATGAGGCAGGCCGCAGGCGGAATAGGATAGAAACTCGTTTTTTTCGATGATGGTAATATCTATATCTTCAGCCAGTCTTCTTAAGCGGGCGGCAGCCTTGGGACCGGCAGTGACCCCGCCGATAATTACCACCTTTTTCCGCTTAACCCTTAAGTCCTCGCTTTGAGCCAGTCTTGAATAAGGCAGAGTGATCGTAAAAGTGGTGCCCCTGTTTTCTTCAGAATCCACCGCTATGGATCCATTATGATTGGAAATAATCTTATTCGTAATTGCCAGCCCCAATCCGGTGCCATAGATATTCGCCTTGTGCTTAATGGAACGGTAAAAGGGAGTGAATATTTTGGGGAGCTCGCTCCTGGGAATACCGTAGCCGCTGTCCTTTACCTGGATGCTGCATTTTTTATCAGCCGTTAATACATTCAGGCTGACCGAAATCCGTCCGTGATCAGGTGTATATTTAATGGCATTCTCGATGATATTTCTTATGGCGTGCTCTAAACCCTTGCTGTCTCCTAAAATGAATATCTTGTTTTTCAGCGGCAGACCTATGTGCAGTGACACATTCTTTTCAAAGGCCTTGGCACTATATACGGCCAGTAGTGAGTTAAGCAGCACCACCAGGTCGAATTCCTTCTGTTCCGCGGTTTCTTCCTGGGAATAGAGCTGGTAATCCAGCAGATCGGAGATGATCTCTCTTGCTTCACCGGCCCGGCCCACAGCCCTTTCTATAAGGTGCAGGGCTTTGGCATTAATCTCACCGGTAAAGCCTTCGGAAATAGTGCGCAGCAGCGACTCAATTGAGTTTATTGGGGATTTCAGCTGATGAGAAATCAGCCTGATGTAGTCCTGGCTGGCTTCGGTATCCTGCTTTTGATTTTCATTATCCATAGTGATGAAGAGTATTGTATATTTCTCTTTACGGAGCTGTCAATCTCTGCCATTGTTTACTTTGCCATTTAAATCGGATAATCTCTGATGATAGGAGCTTAAAAATATGGAAAATCAAATTGTTGAGCTTTATCTGGATGGTGAAGAGGTTGATCTTAATCCCTTTGCCGGCCGGATAATCTCCGGCGCTCTGCTGGGAATGATCGGAGAACTTAAGGATGTGGAAGAGCCGGATGAGGTGGTGCTGAAGATCAGGGTCAGGTGAATATCACCGGCATAATCCTTTCCGGAGGTAGAGGCAGGCGTTTGGGGAGCGTGGAAAAGGCCCTGCTGCATATAGGCAAAGAAACCCTGCTTGAAAGAAAAATCGGCCAGCTTAAGCTCCTGTGTGCTGAAATATTGGTAGTAACCAATAATCCTGAAAGGTATGCAGGCGGGAATTACCGGGTAGTAAGGGACCTGAAAGAAAATATCGGACCGCTAATGGGCCTGTACTCAGGCTTAAAAAACAGCAGGACAGAGTATAATTTTATAACCGCTCCTGATATGCCCTTTTTCAATATCAAGTTATGGCAGAAGCTTAAAAGCCTGCTTTGCCGTTTCGCCGGTGATTATAAGGTCTTTATCCCGAGAATTGAAGCGGGTTATGAGCCCCTATTTGCCTTTTATTCAAATAGGTGCCTTCCCGCCATCGAACAGGCAATAGACCAGGGCGGGAGGAGTATTTACTCATTCTTTGAACAGGTAAGGGTCAGGCAATTAAACGAACAAGAGTTGAGAAAATATGATCCCGGGCTGCTCTCTTTTATTAATATCAACACCGGAAAGGAGCTCACAGCAGTAAGAAACCAGATATTAGGGGCAGGGGGATAGAGCCGCTGGCGCAGATAAAACCGGTAAATAAATAAAGCTCCTACTCAGCCGAAAATTAAGTGACAAATTGGTGCTCATCTGTTATATTATCTTAAAAGGAGCGTAAAATAATGGAACTGCTTGCAGAAATTGAAAAGCGCAGAGCTAAAAGGGCTCTAAGCGAAAAGAAGATACCGGCAGATGTGGTGGATAGAATTATGACCGCTGCCACTTACGCCCCTTCATGTTTTAATAATCAGCCTTATAGATTCCTGGTTGTTGACCAGGAGCAAGAACTTGAAAAGATAAGATTGAATATGCCGGATGCCAACTACTGGGCAAAGAAAAGCCCGCTCATGGTGCTGGTGGCAACCAAACCGGAGCTCGACTGCCAGCTCGATGACAAGCGGGATTATGCCTTCTTCGATGTAGGACTGGCCGTGGAGAATATGATCCTGCAGGCGGTAAAAGAGGGGCTGGTTGCCCATCCGATTGCCGGATACAGACCGGTGTCGATCAAGAAAGCCTTCGGCATTCCGGATGATCATACCCTTGTTGTGATAGTGGTTATTGCGTATCCCGGGGATGAATCTTCCCTGAACTCCAAGCATCTGACTTCAGAACACTCTGAGCGCAGCCGAAAATCCAGAGAAGAGGTAGTTTTTTTCAACACCTTCCGGGTGGTTTAGGCTGTCAGCTTTTTTTAAAGCTCAGCACTTTTTTAGCAAACTCAACGCCGAACTCATGTCCCTTTTTCAGATCCTTAAGGGTCGGCCCGCCCTGGAACTCGAAGATATCGGCCAGATCCCATTTGAGGGGCTCAATGATGTTCTTGATTGCTCTTAAAGCGCCGCCGCTCCAGCCAAAGCTGCCGAACATGGCCGCTTTTTTATTAATTACCCTCTTCAAAGCGGCCATTTCCAGGATCTGAGCCACGGGAGGAAATAATCCCACCTCGTAGGTGGGCGCACCTATGACCACTGCGGATTTTGTCCACAGTGAGGGCAGGATGTAGCTGGGATGGGTGCGGGCTGCATCAAAGATATCAACCGGTATGCCCCCATGCGAAAGCCCCAGGGCCACGGAGTTCATCATCATTTCAGTGTTGCCGTACATGGAGCCGTAAATCAGGGTTACTCCCTTTTCAGCCTCTCCTGTAGCGTACCCGGCCCATTTTTTATAGAGTTCCACAATAAGGCCCGGCTGTTTGCGCCAGATCAGGCCGTGGGCAGGAGCAATAATCTCCACCGGCACACGCTTAAGTTTCTCGATGGCATTGAGTGTGGGACGGGAGAATTTTGCTACGATATTTACATAGTAGCGAAGGGATTCTTTAATATAAAAATCAAGGTCATTGCACTGGTCATCAAATATGGTGCCGCGCAACGCGCCGTAGCCGCCAAAGGCATCACAGGAAAAAAGAATATTCTGACTGGTCTCGAAGGTTACCATGGTCTCGGGCCAGTGAACAAAGGGAGTTTCAAAAAATTTGAGCTCTTTTCTGCCCAGTGAAAGGCATTGGCCGTCCCGGATAACTTCTATATTTGTGGTAATAGCGTAGAAGTCCTTGAGCATGGTTTTCGCTTTTTCGGTACAGAGAATGGTTAAGTCAGGCGCCAGCTTTCTGAGTGTGCGCAGAACCCCGGTGTGATCGGGCTCCATGTGGTTTATAATAACGTAATTTATTTGAGAAATATCGATAACTTCAGCAATATGGTCAAAAAAAATATCGGTCTTGATTGCCTTGGAAAGATCGATAATCGCATTCTCTTTATCTTTTATCAGATAAGAATTGTAGGAAACTCCGTCCCGGGAGATGGGCCAGAAGCCCTCAAAGAGATCCGTGGTTCGGTCGTTTACCCCTATCCAATAGATATCAGGTTTTATCTCCACGGCCGGCATTTTTTCCTCCCTCTATTCTTTAAGGATTATTCTTTATACTATGGACGGCGGCCTCTGGGCAACCTCACTTGAGCGTTAGGAAGCTTTCATGCTCCTGGAAGCAATCAGATCGCAGCCGGTATTCAGAATATTTTCAATAATAACACTGCCGATTTTTATGGGCGCCTTAACTTCTACTTTATTTATTACCTTCATGCAGGGGAAGATCTTGTTTTTTGGAATAGAGCCGTTGATTCTAACCGGCAGTCTGTTATAAATGCCAGGGTTGATCTTCACGGTAGTGGTCAGCACCCTGGTGGGATTGGTCAGCTCCTCTATCCCGTATGCCTCCCCTTTCTTGCACTGGTTTTCGGAAACCAGAAAACCCGAAGGACTGTTTTTGTCCCTCACGGCCGTCATGCGGCAGCCTACAGGGCAGATTATGCAGATTATTTCTTTTGCTTCAGAGCTCATTCTTCTTCCCTCTTCACCTGTACAGATAGAATAGCCGGCTTTCTCTGTTGCAGGATTTTGGGATCTATCCGTATATTATCCATTTCCCCCGGTGTCATATGCATCTTCCTGCTTTTCTTGATAACCTCATTGTCAGCTTTTACTATCAGTCTGGAGTTTGGATATACTTCCCTTACCCGCATGAATAATTGCAGGCTTTTGTTCAGGTTATCCACTCTGATCAGATGAGGAACGATATATTTGATACCTTTACCCGGCTCAGTCTTGATCAAGAGACCATTCTCTTTAAGCTTTTTCCGCACGAAATAAGCTGCGCTTTTTCCGGCTCGCCTGCTTTCATCAGTCACATAATCTACCAGGTCATGCACATGCACCACATTGCCGCAGGCAAATATTCCCTTAACACTGGTTTCCATGGATTCATTTACCACCGGTCCCCCGGTTGCCGGGTCAAGCTTCACCCCTGCGCCTTTGGATAATTCATTCTCCGGGATCAATCCCAAAGAGAGCAGCAGGGTATCGCATTCATAGAGCTCTTCACTGCCTGGAATGGGTTTTCTCTCTTCATCTGTTCTGGCAACGAGCACCCCCTCAATCCTCTCTTTGCCGATAATCTTAACTATTGTATGTCTCAGCATTAAGGGAATGTCATAATCATGAAGACATTGGGCTACATTCCTCATCAGGCCTCCCGGATATCCTCTCCTTGCCAGTACGGCCCTGACTTCTGCGCCTTCTAATGTCAGCCGTCTGGCCATAATCAGGCCAATATCTCCCGTGCCGAGCATCATGATTTTTTTTCCAACCAGGTAGCCTTCCATATTCAGAAAACGCTGTGCAGTTCCGGCGGTAAAAACCCCTGCAGGCCGGGTTCCCGGTATATTCACGGCTTCCCTTGTTCTCTCCCTGCAGCCCATAGCCAGCACAATTGCTTCCGCTTTGATGTGCATGAAGCCGTCGTAGGTATTGAGTATCTGCAGATCGAGGTCTTCACTTATATCCAGAACCATGGTGTCGAGCTTACAGGTTATGCCCGATTCCATTAATTCAATTATAAACCTCTCTGCATATTCGGGCCCGGTCAGGTCCTCTTTGAATATATGAAGACCGAATCCGTTATGAATGCATTGCTGAAGTATGCCACCCAGCTCCTTGTCCCTCTCAATAACGCATACACTTTTCGCCCCATGTTTTTTGGCCTCAATAGCGGCGGCCAAACCGGCAGGGCCTCCTCCTATTACTACTACATCATATCTATTCACTATGCTATTTTCCTTCATAATCCTGTTCGCCCTTGGTTGTGCCGGATAGAATATAGGATTCCTTCCCCTCATTTACAATCTCCTGCATATCCCTGCCCAGCTCCCTGGCCAGGATTTCCATAACTTTTGGAGCGCAGAATCCTCCCTGGCACCTGCCCATGCCCGGCCTTACCCTTCTTTTTATGCCGTTTACAGTAGTAGCCCCGGCCTTCCGGTTGATGACATCGACAATCTCCCCTTCGGTAACATTTTCGCATCTGCAGATAACTCTGCCATATACGGGATTTTTCCTGACCAGCTCTACCCTTTCATGATCCTTCAATTCCATGAACCTGATCACTTTTCTCCTGAGGGGATTGAAATCATCGCTTTTTTTAAGTTTCCCCGCTGTTGCTTTTAAAAGCCGGACAACCTCTTCTGCAATTGCAGGCGCAGCCGTAAGCCCCGGTGATTCAATACCGGCCACATTGATAAAACCTGCTGTCTCTTTTGACTCTTCTATAATAAAATCCCTGGTGCTCGGCGAGGCTCTTAAACCCGCGAAGGTCTTGATCATTGTGTTGAAGGGAATTCCGGTCGCTGTCCTGGCCGCGGCCTCTTTGATAAGGAGCAATCTATGCGCAGCGGTTTCCACGTTGTCCTTATCATCCAGGACTTCAGAATCCGGACCGATGAGCAGGTTGCCATGTACCGATGAAGTGAGCAACACCCCCTTACCCATTTTACCGGGACATTGAAATACAACGCTGTTGACCAGGCTTCCTGTGTTTTTGTCCAGCACAAAGTACTGTCCTCTTCGGGGCGTGATCTGGAAATAGGGAGCTGCCGCCATATTATTTATCTCATCAGCATATACACCTGCACAGTTAATAACATACCGGGCTTCAATACCGGAGGCGGAGGTGCGGATATCGAAGCCGTCGGTTAATTTTTCTATAGCGGTAACCCGGTGATTGAGCAGCAGTTCCACCCCGTTTTCCGTTGCATTTTCAGCTAAAGCTATGGCCAGTTCCCAGGGATCGATTATGCCCGCTGTGGGCGCATGGAGTGCGCCAACCACCTCATCATTCAGATTAGGTTCCATTTTTCTCACTTCGCTGCGGCCAAGAATACGCATTTCAGGTATTCCATTGGCCAGGCCTCTGTTGTAGAGCTCTTCAACTTTCTCCATGTCATAACTCTCTAAGGCGATAACCAGGGAGCCGATCCGCTTGAATGGCACGGCTAATTCTTCACAAAGCTCATCAAACATGGGATTTCCCAGGGCATTGTATTTGGCCTTATTGCTTCCCGGTTTGGCATCGTATCCGGCATGAATAATGCCGCTGTTCGCCTTGGTAGTGCCGTTTGCCACGTCATTATCTTTTTCAATCAGGGCAATCCTCAAAGAGTACCTGGATAATTCCCTGGCCACTGAGGTTCCGATAATACCGGCGCCGATTACTGCTATATCATACATCTAATGCATGATACGAAAACTTTTAATGCTTTGCAAGTCTTTCAGAGGGAGAAACCAACAAAAACGATGAAAAACGCTCAAAATAAGACTTTCCAACAGCTAAAATAGCCGGCTGATTCAATATTTCTTTTCAGATATATAGATAAAGGGGATGATCTCATTAAGGAACTCTCCGTCAATGAACCTGGAGGGTCTCCTTCTATAAGCCGCATTGACGTCTATATCCCACCCCGATATAACCAGTCTTTTAGCCAGGACAAACTTCACCTTCAAGCCGGTAGATAAGCTTAAAATCATAACGTCATTCCAGGGTGTGTTTGATCTGTATCAGAATGAAAAAAAAGACTCAAGCTACCTACACCTTCGGTTTAAGTATCCCTTCCACAATCGATAATGACCAGGTGGGACTACCACCGATAGCAGCGGGCCCGCAACCGTCTATGCCGCAACATATGGCGGCGGCTTGTCTATCTCCACCGATGGGAGAGTCAATTTTACCAACAAAACTACAGGGCCCGGTCTGGGAAATGATGTATGATGTTCTTCGGGGCGTTTATGTTGTGCCGTAAATTCTCCTCTCCCGAGGGGCTTTTATTGGGATTAGAAACGGCGGTATGCCGGCTTTTCTATGGGCGGAAGATACCTTTTATCGGTTTACAGTAACTCCGATACGTTTCAATATCAAGATCAATGGGTGTCCTTCCTCCGCCTCTCTACTTCCTCTCTATCCCTGCTTTAATATATCAAGCAAAACATCTTTAGATTCTGCAAAAAGTATCTCATCCAGGGCGAGATCAAGCTTTGCCTTATCTTCCATTGCCATGATAAATGATCTGTCATTATCGGAAATGCCGAATTTCTTTGAAATCAATTTTATAAGGATCTCTTTCTTATCGAGCAGGCTGCCCCTTTCTAATCCTTTTTGTAATCCCTGTTCTATTAACTTCTCTGCAGTAGTCATTAATGTCTCCTTGGCTCTGCCGTCTATCATCTCTATGGACTTAAGCGCATCATCCACCGCTATCTCTGTAGATGAAAAAAGATAACGCAATACACTCTCCAGGAACTTAAGCCCTTCTTCTTCCTTAAAGTATAATCTACCAATTCCAATGAAATCTTTCAAATGCATGGCAAGTTTTTTTTCATTAAATATGTTTTTCTGCATAAGAAGCCCGATCTCGATTGCCGCTCTCTGAAAGATGCCACTCTTTATCTGACTATCTGTATATGAAGATAGATCTGTCAGTAGATAATCAAAATCAGGTATAAACCTGAAAAACCAGTTGTCCTTTAATTTAAAATATTCTTTCATCCTTTTTTTCTGCCATTTCGATCTACCATGATAAACAACTATGGGAACGCCAATCTGAAGTTCCATCTTTTGTTTGATATTATATTCCCAGATATTGAGCATGTATCTTAGTAACTGAAGGTGAGGATATTTAATAGGATAGCTCTTGTGCTCAAAAAGGAGTGAGATTTTCATCTCTCTGCCGGCTTTTAAGCTGCAGGTGTAGACTATATCAGAGAAATATTCATGTAATTTTTCATCAACATAACTTGCGGTATCGAGTTTAAGCGTTTCAAGGAGGATCTTATCCTTAAATTTGTAGGGGAAGCCCGTGTGGGTGAAAAATTACATCCGACAATGGAATTATCCTAAATCTTAGTTGTTTCTAACAAGATCAAAGTGTTAACTTCAGAAGAATAGAGGTTTCAGACTACTATCTCTGCCATATCCGGGTAATACCAGAAATTCAAAGAACTTTTTAGGCTATCAAAGCAGTGAAAAAATATGGCTCGGTTTAGCTATTGAAATGAAAAAATAGGGAAGATCGAATATGGAGAGCTTAAGCGGAAAGCCTTGTAAGTTAATAGAAGGAGGAGGAAAGAATATTTTAAATTAAAGGACAACTGGTTTTTCAGGTTTATACCTGATTTTGATTATCTACTGACAGATCTATCTTCATATACAGATAGTCAGATAA
>DRHE01000337.1 GCA_011049745.1 Spirochaetales bacterium
AGGATACTTAGTGGTATGGCAAAGATCATGAATAGGAACATAAACCTATCTGCCCAGAACAGTATCTTCTATTTCTCTAAGCTGGGAACGATAGAGTGAGGCGATACCGGCGCCATAATCGGCGATCAACTGGATCATATTCCGGTGGTATTCTTTGCGGTCCATACCATTGATCCTGTCTCCCGCGTCTCCCAAACCGGGTAAAATATAGGCCTTTGAGTTTAATGAGGGATCCATCCAGAGGGTGAATACCTCGACATTCTCCAGCGCTCTGACAATTCTCAAAGAGCCCTTAAGCACGGAGATGATATTGAAAAACTTTATTGAGCGGGGTTTAATGCCCTTATCCTGCAAATACTTTACAATTGTAACCAGGCTGCCCCCGGTTGCATTCATGGGATCAGCAAAAACCAGGTCCTTTCCCTGGAGCAGATCGAGATCAAAATATGATTTATCCAGATCAAGAGTATAGGCCATATTATGCTCGCTCTTGGTGTCATCCCGCGAAATCCGGAAAAGCGCAAAGGGAGTAATATAATTATTGGAAGAGTATTCCTGAATTTCCTTGGAAACGATCATCGAGGGCAGAAGAGCAGCCCGAAGCATAACACACATAACGCTGTTATTCACCCTTTCATCAATATCTGGTATTTTATGTACCGCGTAATTCTGAACAGGGATATCTACAGGTGTTTTTACAAATATATGATTTTTATTTTTGTTATTCGCCCCTCCGAAAGCCAGATTAAAAAGCAGTTCATAAGCGCGTTGAGTATAATATACGAATTCCGGGTTCTCGGTGCCTGGATTGCGTAGTTTAGCGATTAACCGGGAGGCTTCACCATGGCTCATCTGCGGGGTTTCGAAAGAGTATACATGTATCTGCGGCTCTTTTTGGGTGATCTCCTGCATCATTTCTCCCATTTCAGAATAAAGGACAATCAATCTCTCTTTTGCCATGTTTATGCTATTTTCACCTTCTGCCTGAGAAAGGATCGAGCAGACCCCTAATGCTTCTTCATATTTGCCATCCATGGCCTTAATAATTTCTTTATCCGCTGGACTAAGATAACCATCCAGATCCCGGGCCTTTAAAACAATTTTACTCATACTTTATTTTAACCTGAAAAGAATGACAGGTCAATCCTGCTCGCTTGTTCCTATCCTATTTTTATTGCTGCTCTATTTCAGTTCGATCTTTCCGGAACCGGAACCATCGGAGTGCTCAAACTCCATGTAGAGTTCATCATATTTACCGAATTCCCCGGGAAAGGCCATGTCGAGCTCGGAAGACCTGTTGAAGAGCCTTCCCCAGTAGCCGAGCAGGTCAATCTCTACCCACTCTTCCGAAGGAGCTCCTGCCGCTTGCGGCCAGGCAAAACAGCCGGGAATGAATAATAAGGAAAGAAATAATATTATAGTTGTGTTCTTCATGCTGCCTCCCTGATGGTATCGATATTTAAAACTATATCACAGTGAAGACAAATTACTCGTTCTGGTAATTGATCAGAGTTGTTACCGAATAACCGGAGAGGATTTCCTGATAATTGAGGAAGGGAAGACCTACCACTGCCAGGATACCAGCCACTTCGGCTCCCCTCATCTCCAGCAGGGAACAGGCAGCCTTCAAGGTTCCGCCAGTGGCGATAAGATCGTCAACCAGCAGTATCTTCTGCCCCGTAGAAATATCATCTCTATGCATTTCCAGCACATCTTCCCCATATTCCAGACTGAAGCTGATCTGCAGGGTCTCTCCGGGCAGTTTTCCCTTCTTGCGCATCAGAATGAGGGGCAGCTCCATTGCAAGGGCCAGAGGAGAGGCAAAGATAAAACCCCTGGACTCTACGGCAGCTATGCCTTGAATATCTCTGCCCTTAAATAACTCCAGCATCCTGTCCAGGCAGAATCGGAAGGCTTCGGGTTGTATAAGTATACCGGTTATATCATAAAATAAGATCCCTGGTTTTGGAAAACCAGGGATCTTGCGAATAGCTTTATCAAGATCATATTCCATATTTTACAGTCATTTCCTTATATTTCCCGGACAGCTCTTCAACCCAGCTTTTAATCTCTGCCTTACGCTCTTTCTCACCCTTAGCTGACAGTAAAAGCTCCGGGCCGATTACTGCTTCAGAATCATTAAGCACTTCTTTAAAAGCCTTCAGAGTATCGGAAGTGTTGACCGCACAGAAACCGGCCAGCCGGCCGGCCAGATTTATACCATTCAACGCCCGCAAGATTTCGGAAAAATCGGAATGAATCGGGGAACTCCCGGAAGAATTAGCTGCCAGAATCAAAATCTCGGCAACCGCAATGTCCGGGATACCAGCCTTGGATGCACTCTTACTGATGACTTTGAAGTTTTTGGAATTAAAGGAATCTTTTATAATTTCAGCCAGCTCCTTCAGCTCGCTCTTCTGCGGAGCATAGATTACTGCTACATTAAACATGAATTCCTCCCAGCCAATAATTACTGCCCCTCAAATATCCGGGACAAAACTACAAAGACAACAGCAG
>DRHE01000338.1 GCA_011049745.1 Spirochaetales bacterium
AACCAGATAATCCGGTACAGGATCGATTATATTTTTTTCAGCGAAATCCGCCGTCCAGATAAGATCTACCAGGATAATATCATAAAGGGCTCTATCCTCCCCGGAAGAGGCAATTATCAGATTGTATTGATCTTCATACTCAACAAAGGAGAGGTTCACCTTAATGCCGGTCAGCTCTTCAAAAGAAACAGCGCGTGCGATTATAGCGGATGGCTGGTAGCCGGCCTGAGCGATATAGAGCATACGTATTTCTTCGCCAAAGAGCATCGAAATGTGAGAAAAGATTAGCAGTAGAATAAGGTTCAGAAATTTCAACGTTTTAAAAACAGCCTACTTCAATTGAATCCGGGTGTCAATAAAATCAGCAAGATCAAGGTAAATCTATCTCCACTTGCAGCAATATATGATCGGCAAGACAATCAGCGCTTTAAATATTCTCCGATCCTGTTTATCACCATTTCAACAACCTGGTCCATATTATAATACTTATACTCAGCCAGCCGGCCCAAAAAGAGGTATTTGCCATTCAGCTTATCTACATCAGCTTGATATAGCTTTCGTTTATCGACATTATCGCCGGACATTACCACATAATAGGGTTCACCTGTAGCTTTGGGAAATTCATAGGAAATTGTTGTTTTCCAGGTTTTTTCTCCAAGAAAATACTTATATTCCGTTATCCTGGTCCAGCTGTGGTCATTAGGGTAATTAACAACCGCAGCCGGCTGAAAAAACTCCTGGTCCAGGGTTTCATATTTAAAATCTAACGAACGGTACTGCAGCCTGCCATATTTATAATCAAAAAATCGATCAAGTTCTCCGGTATATACAGTGAGTCTGCTTTCCAGGTTATTCCTGATGTCAAAGTAATCCGTTTCCAGGGACAATTCAATATTCCTATGGTTCAGTATTTTTTGAGCCAGATCAGTATAGCCGGAAGCCGGGATGCCCTGGTGTTTATCAGTAAAGTAGCGGTCATCCCGGTTTTCCCTTACCGGTATTCTCAGGGCAACCTCAGGCAGGATCTCCTCCGGATCCTTCTGCCATTGCTTAATAGTATAATTCTTGAAAAAGAGCTCGTATAGATACTCCCCTACCTGGGATACAACTACATCACGGAAATTTTCAGGAGGCTGATTATACACCGCTTTTGCCGCTTCCATCCGGAGAAATTCTCTTGCCTCCCCTCCTTTTAATTTGCAGTCGAAAACCTCATTTAAAGTATCCAGGTTTATGGGAAAGGGGAGCAGACGTCCCTGAATATAACTTAATACGCGGTGCTGATAATTATGGAATCTGGTGAAGCGGTTCACAAACTGCCAGACCTCCTGGTTATTGGTGTGAAAAATGTGCGGGCCATAGCTGTGGATAAATATGCCATATTCATTCCGGTAATCATGGCTGTGGCCGGCCAGATGCTTAAGACGCTCTACCACCAGCACTTTCCTGCCTGATTCAGCAAGCAAACGAGCAGCGGCACAACCGGCGAACCCCGCTCCAACTACCAGACAATCGTATTTCACGCTTCCTCCATTTTTAAATATTGAAAAACCAGAACCGCTTCCTACCGAACCAACGCATTACCTCAAGCTTGCTCGCCAGCAGCGCCTCTTCGCCAAGACGAATCAACTCTTTATTACGTCCAAAGTCAAGAACCTCGGTACCGTCATAAGCCAGCACTTCCAGAACTGATCTGTTATCCCGGGTACGCGCCCTTAAGGCATTGGCGGTAATCTCTGTTGAACGCAAAAAGATATCAAATCCATTCCTCAACTCCTGCTTCGGAACATTATCGAATTTGCTTACCATAATACTCAGCACCCGCTTAGCGCCCATTTTTTTAGCGATCCATACCGGTGCATTGTTTGCAAGTCCGCCATCAACCAGAAGCATCTCTCCATAATTAACAGGAGCGAAAACCGCGGGTAGAGATATTGATGCCCGTACCGCCTCAGCCACCCGGCCTTCATTCAGTACAATCTCTTTACCGGAAAGCAGGTCTACCGCATTACAGGCAAAAGGGATTTCTGTTTCCGAAAATTTTTTATTGCTTGTAAATTTACGCAGCAGTTTTAATGCTTTCCTGCCGCTGTCCACAGCAGTGCTGCGCCAAAGTGCTTGCAAAACATCCCCAGCCTTGATTATTTTTACAAATGTCCCGCCTTCCAATTTCATAATCCAGCTATCAAGATACTTATGGAGATCAAACTCCTCGACCATGAACTTTTCCATTTCCTCGGGTTCCATACCGCAGGCAAAAGCTCCGCCCACAATTGCCCCCATTGAGGTGCCAACAACTATATCCGGTCTGAGGCCCCAGAGCTTTAGAATTTTCAGCACACCAATATGGGCAAGCCCCCGGGCGCCGCCGCCGGAAAGCACCAAAGCCCACTTCATAGAACCTCCTTATCTGCTCATAACTATGCCCAGAGTAATCAATAATTTCAAGTTACTAAAACCTGCTCGTGGTACTGGCCGCCAGAGGACGCGAGAATGAAAAGGAAAAAATCCCACTTGACACTATTTGAGGTTTTTGCTTATCTTATCCTCA
>DRHE01000339.1 GCA_011049745.1 Spirochaetales bacterium
TTATTAAGCAATTCTTCTCTTTTGGCAGCTTCGGATAGTGTTAAGAGTTCCTGCTCTGCAGGAGAACTGTCCGGCAGCAAAGTCGTCTTTAACTCGGTTTCAGCCCCTTTCTTTATTTCTTCCAAAAGAACAACCCTTTCCTTATTAACTTTCTGAATACTCTCCCGGGCCAGTTTATCTTCTCTAAGAAGTTCCTGTTCTTTTTCTTGAATAGCGCCATCTAATTTGGATCGATATTTTTCCATTTCCAGGGCGTTTTTAAGTTTTAAATTTTCTTCAAAAACTTCTAATTTGTAATCCATTTCCTGATCAGTAATAGCCTGCTCGGATAACCTCACCTTCTCTTTTTCAAGTTCTTTTTCCAGGCCGGCGATCAACTCTTGCTCTTTATTCGTGATGTCTGCATTCCTGTTGGCTTTTAAGGTTGCTCTTGACAGTTCCAGCTCTTCAAGATGTTTTCGAATTTGATCAATTTCAGCGCTATTTTCCTTTAATTTCGCTTCCGTTTCTTTTTTCAGCTCTGCAATAAGCCGGCTCTCGGCAGATCTTAGGTTGGTTTTTTCCTGGGTAATATTCTTCTGTTCAACCCTGAAAAGCTCGGAAAATAGATAAATCCCCAGACCAATCACTATGATGGCTGCAATATTAATAATAACGGGAAAAAGAAAGCCCTTTTTCTTTGCTTTTAGAGTAAAGAGAGCATCGGTTGCCATAGTTCTGCTCTTAGATATTAAGTTGTCAATATCCAGCAGAATTACCTGTTTTTCTTCCTTGGTAATGTAGTAATCTTCTGAAGAAAGCTCTGCTTTTTCAGGATTGTTATTGTTTTCTATGCTGAAGGACTCATTATAAGAAATTGCTTTTGCAAGGAGGCTTCCCACTTATTAAATTCCTGTCACTCTCCACTATCGGACAAAGGGGCTTTAATATTTATTTTAATGTGTTATTTCTGTTTCATAGCCTATATGCAATAGATTCATTCTTTAGCTGATCCGGCTGCAAACAGGGGCACTGAAACAACAAAGCCCAAAGCGCCCACACCGGCAAAAAAATAGCTTAAACGTTGATACTCATTTGCCGAATCTCTCAACCGGGTAGCTTCTTCAATTGTAGTTGCTGAAAAGTATTTCTTAAGGGTGCTTTCACTTTGATACCAATAATAGTTGGTTAAAATTGTAGAAACTATTCCCGTTCCCAGCGACGCCCAGAAAGCACACGAAAAGGCAAATCTGAAAGACTTTCTTCTTTTATCTTTTTTTAAGGTTTCTAACATCAATTTGTGGTTTTCTTCCCTGTTTTCAGTTATATCCTGCAGATCTTTTTTTTCCTGGGCTAAGAAGAGCATAATATCAGCTTCGGTGTATAAATCTTTATAAGGTGAGCCTTTTATCTGGTCGATGATTGTGTTTAACTGTAAAATATCTTCAGACAGAAGATAGTAGTCTTTACCCAGATATTTTTCAGCACTATTCATTTTCTGTAATATATCCATACGGCTTTGTTCCTGCTGCTCTATAGAGAGAGTTTCCTGGGCGATGAGCAAAGAGGGGCTGCTGCTCAAGGAAAATATAAGAACAATTGCCGGAATCAGCCGGGAGAGTGGATATCTAAACATCTTTAGCTTTCACCCCTAATTGATTCTAAAAGCTCCTTAATTTTTTGCTTTACTTCTTCATTTACTTCTTCATTGCCGTTGAGATTTTCAATAAGATTGAGCTGAGCCAGGGCGCTCTTTTTGTTTCCTTCAATATTAAGATAATAGGCTAATTTATAGCGGTAGAGAGCTATTTTTTTTGAATCTGCGTATAATTGCACCATTTCATTAAGGCATTCTATAAGCCGGTATAGAACCTTCTTCTCTTTTTGCAGCCATCGCTCGAAGATTTCACATCTATAATAATCAATACCTTCACGGCTGAATAAAGGATCAAATAGAACCATTTCATCAAGCTGCTCGATACCTGGTTCATATAGCTCCTGTCTTACAAAGACGCCTGCCAGGTCTTTTTGTGCCTTATCATATAGCTCGGCAAGGGGGTATCTATCTATTATAAGCTGAAACTCGAGAGCAGCCAGTGAATACCTACCCATAATATAGTGAATCTTGGCAATCTTATAGAGGGAAAGTGGTACATAGATTGTTTCCCGGTAGTTATTGATTACCAGAGAGTAAAAATGGAGCGCTTCATTTAATGTACCTGAAGCAAGCATATTTTCTCCTTCTTCATAATGTGTTTTTGCCATAGATTCTGAGCTGCTTAAATCTTCGTTAGTGAAAGAAAAGGTTTTTTTGAATTTACCCCGGCGCAGCCATAGTATAGCATCAATCCCGATCATTGCTATGTTTACCGAAAAGGATGAAATTGTTGCCGGTGAGAACTTTAAGACTTGGTCCTTGGGATAAAGAATATCTTTTACGGCAAGCAGGGCGGAAAAGGAAAGGGTAATGGGAATGGAAAGGTTTAAAGCATTAATAAGTCCCTGCTGTGGGAATTGGGGTTCAATTTCCAGAATATTTTTCTTCCTGCGAATACTATAGGTTCCTTCCTGAATATTGAAGAGCCTTTCACTGGTATCCTCATTTGTCTTGTGGATGACAATATTCTTCTCCTCCGTAAAGGAGGGGCTGAAATATCCTCTTTCAAGCTCGATATTAAGGCTGGCTATTTCTCCTGCTGCTATATTCAGCTTGAGGGTGTGCTCTTTGAATCCCTCTTTGCTTATTTTAAGGCGGTGCTTTCCGGCAGAGAGAGTTTTTAAGAGCAGAGGAGTCTGCTCTATTAAAAGATTACCGTCCAGTATAACCCTGGCGCCCATAGGTGAAGATGTTATAAATAAAAGACTGTTCTGCGGGGCTGAATTTTGTGCGAAAGCTCCGGCAGACAGGGTAATGAGCAGAAGCAAAAGGGTTGTTTTGCCTATTATGCTCAAGCCTTTACGGCCAGGAGACATCGGTTCCGTTAAATATTTCATATATTTCAACAGGGGATAACCCGCGGTTGTAAATGCGCAGGTCATCCAATTTGCCGTCCCAGTAGTCTGTATTGACGGCAGCAACTATCCGGCTGCCAATATAAAGATCATCGGCGGGTGTATCCGTGGTTGCAGTGGTGGTTGATATTGCCCTTTGCAATCCATCGATATAGAGAATGTGGGTATTAGAGGTTGAAACCGCGGCAAAGTGGTGCCAGCTCGAGTCCCGGTGATTTACGGCATAGTTTAAAGGTGGATCAGCGTTCGCGTTTGTCCAGGCCCAGGTTAAAAACCCGGAATTATCAGCATATATCCACCAGTTTTGGCTTGCGCCCGTAATGTCCATCTTGCTGAATATGGTAGGGTTGGGATTAAGGGGGGCGCTATCCAGCCAGTACCAGCCGCAGATAGTATAGCCCTGGTCCAGATCAAAGGCTAGGTCGTAATCAATCTCAATATCTGCCGAA
>DRHE01000340.1 GCA_011049745.1 Spirochaetales bacterium
CATGTTATGGGGAGCCGCAGGAATAAGTCCGGTGCTTTTAAGTATTCTCTTTACTCTAAATTCAATACTCCGTTTATAGAGCTTCTCAAGGGTTAACTTGATCAATATTCTGAGCTCTTTGGAAAAGATCCTTTTAAACCAGTGAATCAGGCGAATACGCTTCTTTAATTCATATTCCCTTATGAAATCCAGGTAGTGGATCCACTCTGAAATTCCTGAAACCTTACCGACTATTCCCTTATCACTGAAAAGCTGGATCAGCTCATCCACGGCAAAATCATCACGCCTGACATATATCTCTCCGACTATAAGCACCTTGGGCAGCGTTTTCAGGGTTCTCTTAAGCGGTATCAAGGCTAATCCCCTGGAAATTTCTTTTAAAACAGGAAGAATAGCGGTTATATCCTTTTCAGCTATTTTTATCAGCCTATGCCAGAGCTGATTATATTTCTTCCTGGCGCCGGCAACATCAACCGCACAGGCCCGCAGAGAGGTATCAATGTCCTTCATTAAATCGGACACCACCAGCGACCACCACAGGTTCCTGGAGAAGTGGGGGCCGAACTCGTTATAAGAATTGTCAGCGCTCAGGGTGATGACCAGCACATTTTCCAGGCGCATCTCCTTGAAGAGATTTTCAAAAAAGATATAATACTGCCCTGTCCGGCAGGGACCCGTAGTGATGGGCACAAAGAGCAGGTAAATCTGATCTTTTCTATACTTATCGGATGAGAAATATTTTAATGCGCTCCCCAGCACCAGGTGGGAGGGAACACACTCTTTCCCCGAGGTGTGACTTCGCGCCACTTGAAGGGTCTTAAAATCAGCCACGGGCAGTGCTTCCGCTTCGATAGCCGCGGAACGTAAAACTGCGGCCACCAGTTCTGTTGAGAGATTGCCCATATTGGAGAGCAGCATCTTCACCCGGGGATTGTTTTTAACCTTTATCTTCTGTTTATTATTGGAGTCCCAGATGTGCGGCTCTTCCCGGCCATTATTAACAAACCTGAGGCCATTGTCATAACTCTCGTCATGGACCTCTTTGATCTTGGAACGGTAGCCGTCAATTATATCCAGAAAGGCCTCAACCCGGGTATCTACACCGGCATCGGCCGTATGGGAATCGAGCTCAAGGATCAGGAAGGGTTTAATGCCCATGAGCCATTTAAGATAGTGCAGCATAAAAGAATCGGGAGCGCATGAAAAATTGGTTATAAAGGTAATAAAAATATTATCTTCTTTCTTAAGCTCGGCAGCAGCTTTCATATCCTGCTGCCCGTAATACCAGTACATATTGGCAAAGATCTTCTCATCTTCGAAGGGCAGTATATCAAAAGGAATAACCGAGAATCCCCGTGAAGTAAATTTTTTCGGAATACCCATGTTGGCTTCACTGGTAAAAGCATTGTAGGGCCTGCCCAGTATAGCGATTACCGGCCTTTCGGCCTCTCGCGCTTCCCGTAAAGCAGCTCGCCCCATATCCCTCGCCCTGCTGAAATATTCCACCTGTTTCTCACTGGCAATTTCAAAGGCCTGCCGGATCTCACTTTCAGGGATCCCCATTTTCCTGCCCATCTTCTGTACAAACTCTAAAGCCTTGCCTTGACCAAACTTGAAGGAAATTACCGGCGATAGTATTTTCTCTTCGGGGACCTCAGGAAAAGCCTGGTGGATATAGTAGGGCAACCCTTGCGTAATGGGGCAGAAATTGGCGTGTACATCCTTTTCATAGCTGGGCATATCCCGGAAATGGGGCAGAAAAATATAATCAGTTCCCATATCGACAATATCCTGGACAGCGCCGTGGGCAATCTCCGCTGGAAAGCAGTATGTGCTCTCAGCCCTGGCCACCCCCTCATGGACTATATTCTGCGAGAGCACCACTTCGATTCCCAGGGAATGAAAAAACCAGGAATATAGGGGATAGAGGGTATAGAAAGAAAAGCATCTGGGGATTCCCACAGTAAAATCATAACGCTTGATAAAATCCTCTCTGGCAGGAGCACATTCTTTGAACATCAGCTCCATCCGCCTGGTTACATAATCAAAAACATCCTCTTCTCTGTGCTTCTCTTTTTTACGGATATTGGTATATTTATTGCACCTGCCGCCAAACATGTACTTATGGTTGTTTACCTTCAAAATCCTAATGGGACAGTAGTTGTCACATGACTTGCACTTAAACTCACGCTCATAAATAATCTCAGTAGCGATAATTGAATCAAGATTGAAAGAAGATTTCTGAAGCTTACCCTCTTCCAATTTCTGCCTGGCCAAAAGAGCTACACCAAAACACCCCAGAAGCTCAGGATCCGGCGGAATTATAATGTCCTGGTTTAAAAAGAGGGCAAAGGCCAGGGGCACGGCTTTGTTTTTAGCTACCCCTCCCTGTAAAGCAATCTTTTTGCCGATACTGCGGTTTCCCACTACCCGGTTCAAATAATTGGATACAATAGAGGTAATAATACCGGCGGTGATATCCTCTATACCGGCACCCTGCTGGATCGCTTTACGTATATCTGAATTGATAAAAGCGGAACAGTGCTCGCCGAACTTCAGCGGATTTTCCGCTTTCAGCGCGATATCACCAATCTCATAGGCATGCTGAATATTCAAATCACCCTGGGCCGATTCCTCCAGAAAGGAGCCGGTGCCGGCCGAACAGGCCTCATTCATGGCATAATCGATTGGCACTCTATTCTTTAAATATACATATTTGGCGTCCTGCCCGCCGATTTCAAATATAGTATCTACTTCCTGATCATAGTACATCGTGCCTTCGGAATGGGCAATGATCTCATTGTACACGGCCGGGGTTTCCAGAAAGACTCCCAAAATTTCTCTGGATGATCCCGTAACAGCAGTTAATGGTATACGGATTCCCGCTTCACTGCCGTTATGCTCCCCCAGATCCCCGGCCACCTGTTTCCGGATTTCCTGAAGACAAATCTTGAGAGATTTTACCGGGTCACCATGGGTCCGCCCGTAATAAGATGCTGCTATGGTACTGCTTTCAATGTTGATAAGACAGGCTTTAGTGGTGGTTGAACCCCCATCTACACCTAAAATATACTCTGCACCGGGCTTGATCTTTTCCCTTACCCCCTGCACATAGGATACCCTTGAAGCCTGGCTTTTCAAGCTGGCAAGATGGTCAAAGCGGACCTCTTTGCTCTTGATTAAATTATTTAAGCCGGGCCAGGGGTTGCCAATCTGCTGCGCCAGCCAGGCTGCGCCATAGGCTTCGAAATAAGGGGCTTCTTCAGGCACAATAAATTCTATTTTTTCTGCTTTCTGCCTGATAAAATTAACTAGATGTTTATTCTGGGTAACGCCGCCGGTTAACATTACCCTGCCTGTGAGTATCCTCGCTCTGTTCAGGAAATCAATTACTTTGGTAGCCATTATATCGCTTAAAGAGAGTACAATATCATCTTTGGTAGCCTCTCCCTTGTTCAGCTTGTGAGTACAATCACTTTTCATGAAGACTGAACAGCGGCTGGAGATCGGCAAAACCCTGCTGGAATCAGAGATGGAGTTTACCTTTTCAAGGCTGAGATCCATCCTGGCAAGCTGCTGTTTAAAGAATTCTCCGGTCCCTGAGGCACATTTGTTACCCGAGAAATTGTTGATTATTCTATTATTTTCATCAACTGTATATACCACCAGATCCTCGCCGCCCAGAGAGACTACGGCGTTCACCTGCTCTTTACTTCTCTCAAGCGCCTCTTCAATACACAGGGGCTCTATAACATTCTCAATATTGAAACGGAATCTTCCTTCAGTACCTGTAACAAGGCAAGGAACACCATCCGGAATTAATTGGCCTGACAATACCTTTTTTACCGCCTCACCGAAATCCCCTTCGTGCGGTATAATTTTACTGAAAAGTATTTTATCACCATCCAGAAAAACAATTTTTAGGGTTGATGATCCGATATTTATGCCCAGGCTTTGCATCCAACCTCTCTTCTGCACTTTTTTAAGGAAAATACGGAGCTTTAAATTTAGATAGTTGCTCCCTAAAAGTCAACTGCTTTTAAAATGACAAATATAGCTTATCATATTAGTAATATTTATGCAAGCATAATAAATATTTTTTCGTGGTTGCTGCAATTTCAACAAATTTTCTTTCATTATTGTATTGATTATGAAAAGTTCTTTTCGTATACTGCGACAAAGGAGTATATTAATGGAAAAATATGATTTGACACTTATTGGCCATATTACCAACGATACGCTGGAATATCATGACCAGGTTAACAGATTTACCGGAGGAGCAGCCTATTTTTCCTCTTTTGCGGCAAAACGTTGCGGAGCCGGAATACTGGTTATTACCAAAATGGCGAAGGCTGATATCCCGCTTTTGGATCCCATGAAACAGGAAGGTATCGAGGTCATCTCTCTACCCAGCCGGCATACAACTTCAATTGAAAATATTATCAAGGGTGAAGATGTAGACAACAGAAAGGTGCGTCTAATTACCCAGGCAGAGCCATTCAGCGTAGAAGACATCCCTGAAATAGAGAGCAAAATATATCACCTGGCCGGTCTTTTCCGCGGTGAAATACCTGCTTCAATGATTGAAGTATTATCGAAGAGGGGTGAGGTTGGATTGGACCTGCAGACTATGCTGCGCTGCAGTGAAGATGGTAAATTCTCCTTCCAGGATTGGCCGGAAAAAACCAGATACCTGCCTATGATCACCTATCTTAAGGCGGATTCTCTGGAATCAAAAGCCATATGCGGTACCGATGACCGTGAAGAAGCTGCGCGTATGCTAAAGCATTGGGGTGCCAAAGAAATAATGATTACCCATTCAGCGGAAGTAATCCTCTATAATGACGGCAAGCTCTTCCGCGCTCCCTTTAACCCCCGCAACCTCTCCGGAAGAACGGGGCGGGGCGATACCTGCTTTGTATCCTATATGACTCGCCGCCTCACTCACGGAATTGAGGAATCCCTGCGCTTTTCCGCAGCCCTTACCTCCATTAAAATGGAAACACCCGGCCCCTTCTCAGGAACAGTAGCAGAGGTCGAAGAGCGTATGAAAGAATTTTAGACTGGAAAATTAATGAGTATTTTCAAGTCTAATGATATCAAGAGATAATGCTGTTCCGGTAAGTTATAGCACCGGCCTCAACAAACTCGAAAAAATGATAGAGCAGCGTCCGCCGGCAGTAAAGAAAAAAGGCAGTATCAAGCCTCTCGATATCCGCCGGTACTACCTTAATCATTTGCAGCCCTTTAAAAAGGGTATTAAGGGTCTCAAAGTTGTAATTGACTGTTCAGATGGATCGGCCGGCGCCTATATCCATGATCTGATAAATGATCTTGACGGTGAGTTTATTACCATATTTGATAAGCCTGACGGCAACTTCCCGAACCACGGACCAGATCCTCTCTCTGAAAAAAACAGAAGCGCTTTAAAAAGCCTGGTTTTAAAAGAAAAGGCAAATCTTGGCGTCATTTTTGATGGTGATGGTGATCGGGCTATAATAATCGACGAAAAAGGGAAATTCGTATCACCTGACATGGTTACAGCTCTTCTGGGTATTCACTTTTTTAAACACTTTCCGGAAAAAACAGGAGCTCCAGCCGGCAGAAATAATAGAGCGGTGTCCTTTAGCCGCTGTTTTTAAAGCTTTTATCCGCCGCTAATATAGCGGCTGTCAATTCTTCTTTTTTAACGGTTAATTCTTCAGCGCTCCCGGCTTCCAATACCAACCGGAGATATGACTCAGTGGTGGAGTTCCTGATAATAAACCACCAGTCAGGAAAATCTATTTTCAAGCCGTCAATAGAGCTCACCAGGCCCTGTCCATATACGTTTCTTATATGATCAATCACCTTTTCTTTGTTTTCCACCTGAAAATTTATCTCTCCTGAATAATGATACTTGCTTATAGCAGAAATTAAAGTCGAAAGCGATATTCCCTCTTTAGAGAGCACTGAGAGCACAAAAAATGAGGCAATAAGCGCAGAATCACAGAAATGATTTTCACTGAAATAATAATGACCGGTTAATTCTCCGGCAAAGAGCCCCCCTCTCTGACGCAGCCGCCTTTTTATTTCGGCATGGCCTACCGGGCAAAATTCAGCCTCGCCTCCCATTGCGGTGATATATTCCTTAACACTTCTGGATGATCTTATATCATAGAGTACCCTGGTGTTCTCTTTTACTTTTTCCGGATAATGCTTGAAATAATGGAGCCCCAGCACTGCAGTAATCAGATCAGGGGAAACAAAATTACACATTTCATCGATAAAAACCACCCGGTCTCCATCCCCGTCAAAGCACATCCCTAAATCGGTTCCCTCTTCTTTGACCTTTTTTTTAAGGGACTCCAGGTTTTCCGGCCTGGAGGGATCGGGACCATGGCTGGGAAAATTGCCGTCAGGCTCTGGTTTTACCTTAACCAGTTCCTCCAGCCGCTTGAAGCCCTCTTCATAGCCCAGGGGCAGAGCCCCGCCTTTAGAGATTTTAAGGCCGTTATACTCAGGTGGATTGTGGGAAGCGGTTATCATTACACTTCCCTTGAAAGCGTAATGAATAGTTGCAAAATAAAGAGCAGGTGTGGCACAGGCTCCCATATCAACAACACTGCAACCGGCTGCCAATATCCCTGAAGTCAGGGCCTTAAATACTTCAGGCGAAGAAAGCCGGGCATCCCGTCCTACCAGTATTTTTTCGGCGGCTAACAGGCCGGGTAGATAGAAACCTATGCGAAAAGCTGTCTCATAATCCCACTCTTTGCCATATAGACCGCGGATATCATTAACCTTAAAAACGCTCATATCTTTTTTATCTCTATTTCTTTAATGAGTTTTTCCAGGTATGCTTTGCTCGTCAAAGCATATTCCACAGTCTTGGTTTCAAAGAGCAGCGGAAAATCCCATTTTTCTCCCAGATAGGCCTTCATGAAAGAGCGGTAATCGATCCTGCCCAGGCCCAGGCCCAAATGCTGATCAGCTTTTAGATTATCGTCATTGAGGTGAGCCAGCTTTATATTCTCAGGGCCTAAAGCCAGGGCATATTCCACCGGGTTCAGGGGCGTAGACACCGCATGAGCAATATCCAGGGTAAAACCGATATTGTCTCCCAATTTAGCCTTTGTTTCTAGCAGCTTCGCGGGCAGGGCGTGTACCCGGTGGACCCGATCGGAAAAGAGGTTGAGATTTTCAATCAGGAGCTTCATTCCCCTCTCCTTACACTCTCTATTGATCCGGGCCAGCGAATCAAGAGAGAGCTCTTCTGCGGTTTCTTCCCATTCAGCGCTGTAGTAATTGCGCTTCATGGAACCGCCATGCACGGTAACGGTTCCGGCGCCCAGTTCAGCTGCTACTTCAACAGATTTGATCACACTATGAACCGCTGCCATCCTTAAATCATGACGAAAAGCTGAGAGATCAAGATCGTAGAAGGGCAGATGCACTGAACACCCTATACCGCGCTCCTCCATCTGCTCTCTGGCCCATTGTATATC
>DRHE01000341.1 GCA_011049745.1 Spirochaetales bacterium
CCATTTCTGCTATGTAGATGTCGCGCAGCCCTGCAATCTCTTCATTGCCCTTGTCTATAGAAAGATAAATCTCCAGGAGCTTTATGACCCGTTCAGTATTACCCTCTTTTTTTTCCATCTCTGCTTCTCTTAAGATGTCTAAAGCCACTCTGCTGACATACTCCGCTTCATTCTGTTTTCTATTAAAGAAAGGCAGGAAACCGGAGAGCAGCACTGTGTAAATAAGAGTAAGTAAAAGAAGCAGGGTCAAATTAGGATTTGCAAGTTTATGGAAGGGCAAATAAGCAGGCGTCCCCTCCTTTTTTTCACTAAATTTAAAAAACAGAGAATAAGAAATAAGCACGCCGCTGACTTGCAGGGGTATCAGATAGTCAATAAAGAGGATTAAAGTTTTTCTCCAGATATAACCAAAGGCAACCTTCCTGATAATGGTGCCGCCGCCGTCACTGTTGTAAGTAAAAACAGAGTAGGCCAGGCAGAGAAGAAAAAATACTAAATAAATAAGCAAGAGAACCTGTATCAGTCTGATTATGTTCGACTTACCCACCCTGTATCTCCCTCTGCCAGAAATTATAGTCCACAAATACCAGGTCAATAAATAGGATTACCAGGCCAAGGAAGAGGAAGATCATAGCAGGAAGGGAGTCGATAAGCGGAGAATCAGCCAGCACTTTGTTCAGTTCCAGGATGATTTCCGTTTTCAAGAAACGGAATAGTGAGAATATTCCCCGCAGGATCAACAGAACGATTATAAAGTTAAGTAGAGGCCACCTGCTGATACGCATGAATACCGAAGATGCCACACAGAAGAAAACCAGTGAAAAACTGAGAATCAGAAATCCGGTGCGGCTGTTGTGGTATTGGCGGTCCAGCTCGGCATTTAACAACCCGATATCCCGGAATAAGGAGCTCAGCCGGGGCTCTTCCTGGAAGATAAAAGAATAGACCGGCCGGGCATTGATCTTCACCTCTTTCTCATTTAAGGGGTGTAGGGTAATTCCCTGTGCGTCAGCCTTTATTTCTACTCTCGAATAGAAATTAAATTTCTTTCGCTCATTTTCTATGCCGCTTTTCTTATCTTCTATCAATATTAGATTGGCTGCTTCTCCATCCTGTAGAGATTCTGTATAAACCGTATACCCACCAAGTTCAGTGAATTTTCCTGGGAGCAAAAACCTCTCTGCTTTAACCGCTCTCTTTTCACTATGAGGCGAAATTTCATTCAGAAAATAATAACCGAATATTAGTACTGCGAATGCAGTACCCAGAGGAAAGAGAAAAGAAAGAAAACGCGAACCGGGTTTTATTAATATTCGAATAAAGAGCGCCGCCAGTGAAATAAGGATGGAAACCGGCAGTATCTGCAGCAGGCGCACAGGCAGGTTATGGAAAATAGCTTCAACCAGTGTGTTATTACCTTCTGGAAAACACTCTCCCCAGCTTTTAAGGGTAGCCAACCCCGCTATCAACAGAAAAACCACGAGAAATATCAAAAGGAAAATAACCGGCAGCAGCAGAGAATCCTTCATAGCTATTTATTCTAACGGTATAATATGGAGATTTCAAGGAAGCGATTGCTAGCATGATTTGTCAAGGCAGTATGCCGATCCATAAATTCCCATCCATTTGCCAGCCGCTGAATTGCGCCGGGCAGCCAGCTTGACCTTAACCGTGAATTATTCATAAACTGTTGCCGGAAATATTTATCAACGGGGGGACAACAGTTAAATGAAAAAGCGATTATTACTGCTATTTCTCTTTTTAACTTTTATTCTGTTTCCATTATTCAGCGCCTCAGCTGAAGGTTTAGAAACAGAAGGCGCAGACATGATGTGGATAACCTGGATCGGTTCAATTGCAGCCCTGATCTTTGCCCTGCTCCTGGCTCTTTATATCCTTACAAGGGATGCAGGAAATGAGAAAACTAAAGAGATCAGCAAACATATTCAGGAAGGCGCAATAGCCTATTTGAAGCAGCAGTATCTGGTTGTCGGAATATTCTTTGTTTTCCTCTTTATCCTATTTTTAGTACTCTCCTTTGGCCTCCACCTGATATCTCCATTTGTGCCCTTTGCCTTTATAACCGGTGGTTTTTTCTCAGGGTTAGCCGGATATATAGGCATGTTTGTTGCCACCCGCGCCAATGCCCGCACTACCTGGGCCGCCAAAACTTCCCTTAACTCCGGTCTGCGCGTTGCCTTTGCTTCAGGTACCGTAATGGGCATGGTGGTTGTAGGATTGGGCCTTCTGGATCTTTCCATCTGGTGGCTGGTGCTTAATCTCCTTGAAGTGCCCATCGTAGAGATCCCGCCGATCATGATTACCTTCGGCATGGGCGCCTCTTCCATGGCCCTGTTTGCTCGTTTAGGCGGCGGTATTTTCACCAAAGCAGCAGATGTGGGCGCCGACCTGGTCGGCAAGGTTGAAGCGGGAATCCCTGAGGATGACCCACGCAATCCTGCCACTATTGCAGATAATGTGGGCGATAATGTCGGTGATGTTGCCGGTATGGGCGCCGACCTCTATGAATCATACGTGGGATCAATTGTAGCTACCATGGCATTGGGAGCAATCGCCTCCCTTCAACTTCCCGGACTATCTGCACTACAGGCCATACAGATCCCCGTATCTATCGCAACTATCGGGGTTATCTGCTCCATAACAGGAACTTTCTTTGTCAGAGCCAAAGAGGACGCTTCCCAGAAGGTGCTGCTGCGCGCCTTGAGAACAGGGGTATATCTCTCCACTGTACTGATAGCGGTATTATCCTTTCTGCTGATCTACTTCACAATCGGCCGCTCATTTCTGGGAGTCTGGGGAGCCATGATCATGGGGCTAATTGCCGGAAACGTGATCGGTTACTCTACCGAGTATTTCACTTCCGACCACTACCGTCCAACCAGAGAACTTGCTAGGGAATCCCTTACCGGATCAGGAACCATAATAATCGCCGGTTTATCGCTGGGTATGGCTTCAACCTTTATCCCGGTGCTTACCGTAGTGGCCGCCATCCTACTGGCTTTTTCTCTGTCAGGCGGCTTTACCCATCCCGGGCTCGGCCTCTATGGAATTGGGATAGCCGCTGTGGGAATGCTCTCCACACTGGGCATCACCCTGGCTACCGATGCTTACGGTCCGGTGGCGGATAACGCCGGCGGCATTGCTGAAATGGCTGGTTTGGACCCGGAAGTGCGCGAAAGGACCGATGCCTTAGATACTCTGGGCAACACCACTGCCGCTACAGGCAAGGGCTTCGCCATAGGTTCTGCAGCGCTTACCGCCCTGGCCCTGCTCGCTGAATATGGGTATAAGATAAAAGAATCGATTATACATTTACTATCCGATCCTGCGGTTTCAGCTTTCTTTGAAAAGTTCTACAATGGCCTGGTGGAAATTGTAAGGGCCGCGGATGGCTCTATTCAAACGATTAATATGAAGATCGATATTCTCGACCCCCGCATTCTGATCGGTCTGTTCCTGGGTGGAGTACTGCCCTTTGTCTTCTCCGCCATGTCCATGAAGGCCGTGGGTCGGGCTGCCGGGGATATGGTTAAGGAAGTTCGCCGCCAGTTCAAAGAAAAAAAGGGTATTCTAGCCGGAACTGAGCTGCCTGATTACGCTGCCTGTGTCTCTATTTCCACCAGGGGCGCGCAGCGGGAAATGATCATGCCTTCACTCCTGGCAATTATCGCTCCGATTGTGGTTGGCGTGTTTTTCGGCCCCTTTACAGTAATCGCTCTCCTGGCCGGTTCATTAACATCAGGCTTTGTGCTTGCTGTCATGATGGCCAACTCCGGAGGAGCCTGGGATAATGCCAAAAAGTATATTGAAAAAGGTGCTCACGGGGGTAAAGGCTCAGAGGCACATAAAGCAGCGGTAACCGGAGATACAGTGGGCGATCCCTTTAAAGACACCTCTGGTCCTTCAATAAATATTCTGTTAAAATTGATGTCCATGGTATCGATAGTATTTGTTCCGGTATTTATAGCCTTGAACAATCTGATTATTCAGCTCTTCAAGTAACAACCGGGGGGAGGCTATTCGCATAGTCTCCTCCCTTACTAAAAGGCAGGGACTTTATAAATGACCATTGCCGAACAACAGGAAAAAATCCTAATTATCGATGATGAGCCCTCAGTGGGAACCCTTTTAAAGATTAATTTAAAACAGAAGGGCTATTCAGTGGCTACCGCAGAATCCGGTGTCGAGGCCATTGCCAAAGCTGAGGCAGAGCAGTTTAACCTGATTATTCTTGATGTGGCTCTGCCCGGGATGAACGGCATTGAGATATGCCGGAGCTTCAGGGAAATCAAGAATTATCTGGAGGTTCCGATTGTTATGATATCTTCGCGTTCCGATAACCTGACAATAG
>DRHE01000342.1 GCA_011049745.1 Spirochaetales bacterium
AAAGGATTTGACCCTGGATTTTATGCTGGGGCGGATTGAGATGTTTTTGAAAACCTTTTCTATTTGCGCCTGCAGATCCTTAAGCGCGGATTTATAGCCCTGATATCGCGAAGTATAGATGAGCTGCAACTCTTTTCGACTTAGCTTTTGTAGATTTTCATAAGCCATAGTAATCCTTCTTTGTAAAAGTTGATTGTCAGCATACGGAGTAAGGCTGCAGGGCAGCACTTCCGGCCAGGGGGGTAGCCTGTGCGCGGCAGCACCTGTGGTAGAGCTAAAGGATGGGCAAAAGAGAGATTATCCACTTGCAATATCCCTGTTCATCTCTACAATAGAAGCATGAAAAAGAAAAGATATATCTCCACAATACACCTGGCAGTAATTGCAGCTCTGCTAATGCAGGCCAGTATCTTGACAGCCCAGGGGGAAGCTGAAAGCACGATTCCCTTGAGCAGGGTAGTATTATTTTCCAGCGGCGTGGGTTATTTCCAGAGAGACGGCCATGTAGAGGGTAATTCTACTGTAGAGTTGAAATTTGTTACCAGCCAAATAAATGATATCTTAAAGAGTCTTATTCTCAGAGATTTTGATGGCGGTAATATCAGCCGGGTGAATTTTTCATCCCGGGATCCTCTGGCAAAAACATTGAAATCCTTCACTATTGACCTGGCAGATAATCCTGGTCTCGCTGCTATATTAAATCAGGCCAGGGGTGAAGCAGTCGAGTTAACAACATCGGAGAAGATCGAAGGAAGGATACTGGGAGTTGAGAGGGTTCAGGAGCTGGAAGAGCAGGGGTATAATATCAACCTGATTACCGCTAGAGGGCTGCAGAGCATAAGGCTTGTTGAAGTTACAGAGATCCGTTTTTTAAAGCCTTCTTTAGAGGAAGAGCTCCATAAGGCCCTGTCATTGATTGCAGAAGAACATAATAGAGATAAAAAGAATGTTGTGCTACACTTCACCGGTCAGGGCAAGCGCAGGGTCAGCATAGGTTACCTTGTTGAGACCCCGGTATGGAAGACAAGCTATCGCCTGGTTCTTGGCGATAATAATAGTCATTTTCTGCAGGGCTGGGCAATTGTTGAGAATACGACAGATGAGGACTGGCAGGATGTCGAGCTCTTTTTAGTATCGGGAGAGCCTATTTCTTTTACTATGGATCTTTACCGGCCTATCTACCTGCGCAGGCCCCATGTAGAGCTGGATATCCGGGGATCAGTTCAATCCCAGGTCTATGATGATGATTTGGGGTATGGAACAGATGCTGAAGGACTGATAGCCGAAAGTGCACCGCCGGCTATGTTTGACAGGCGCATGGCTGCTAAAAAAAGTCTGGCCTATAGCAGAGATGAGCAGGAGATGGATTTAACTAAAGGGGTGGAATCCGCGGCCAGGGCGGGAACAACCGGTGAATTCTATCAATACCGGATTAAAGCCCCGGTGACAATAGCGAGGCAGGAATCCGCCATGCTGCCCATAGTCAGTAGAGAAATAGAGGGAGAGCGGATTTCCATATACAATGAAGGCGTATATGACAGACATCCTCTGAACGGCCTTCTACTCAAGAATAGTACGGAGATCTATTTAACCGGGGGGCCGATAACGGTTTTTGACCAGGGAACATACGCGGGAGATTCAAGAATACTCCTGATCCCCCCTGGTGGTGAAAGGCTGATAAGTTATTCCGTTGATCTTGATACCGAAGTCAAGGTTGAAAGAAAGACTAAGGGCGATACCATGGTGTCGGTAAAAATTATACATGGAAACCTCTTCAGTAAGAGCATAAGGCGGCGGGAATTGACCTATATCATCAAGAACCGGGGAGCGCGGGAGAGAACCATCCTTCTGGAGCAGCCTGTTGACCCCGGCTGGCAGCTTGCCACGCCTGCCAAAGCTGAAGAGCGGACCCGCAGCCACTACCGTTTTAAGGTCAAGGTTGGAGCTGCTGGCGGCGGTAATAGTGAGAAGAGCTTCAAAGTAGTCGAAGAAAAGAGCCTCAGCCAGACAATCGTCCTTTCCAACATGAGCAGTAAGAATATTGAATTTTATTTAAAGGCTGAGGTGATAAGCAAAGGGGTAAAGGATGCCCTTGCCAAACTGTCAAGTATGAAAGCGCGTCTTTACAGCACAGAAGCAGAGATCAAGAAACTGCAGCAGCGCTATAGAGTGATAAGCACTGACCAGAAGAGGATAAGGGATAATATGTACCAACTTAATGAAAACTCAAAATTGTATAAGCGCTATGTTGCAACCTTGAGCGAACAGGAAGATGAGATAAATAACTTACTGGTAAGAATAGAAGAGCTCGAGAATCAGCAGAGAGAAGAGCAGGACGCCGTTAATCAATACCTTTTGTCATTAGATGTGGAATAGTAGCTGCCATGTTTGTAAAATGTATCAAAGAAGCAGCAAACTTAGGAGCTTTTTATGCTATTACTTTCGAAATCTTGCGCCTTCAGCGCAAAAATTATCAAGTCCAGCGCCCGAATATATTGTGTTGGACCTTTGCTTAAAGGAGTTTGGTTGTGGATGTAATCTGTGCTGGGAAAATGAATCTTAGGGCACTGGCAATAGGGATGATAA
>DRHE01000343.1 GCA_011049745.1 Spirochaetales bacterium
CTACATGGGGTTGGGCCTAGTCCTAGATGTACTTCGAAACCGTGTCCCCGATATTTTTGGCACCGAGTCCCCTGAAACTGCCGGTAACGGCAACCCAAAGATATCCAGTCCGGTTCTGGGAGGATTGCTCATTTCTATGAGCAATCCCTATTGGTGGATTTGGTGGGCGACAGTGGGTTTCGCTTTTATGATCCAGTACCGGCTCTCATTTTTGAATTGGCCCGCCCTGCTCGCCTTTGTCATCGGACACGAGCTCGGGGATTTGAGCTGGTATTTAACTGTTTCGACGCTGGTATCTCTTGGCAGACAGAGGATCAATCTCAAGCTCTACCGGCTGCTTCTCATCCTGTGTGGTGTCTTCCTGGCCGCCTTCGGCTTCTATCTGGGGCTCAAAGCTTATCTTTAACCCCGGGCAACAATGCTCCTTATCCGCGCTTAAAATTCGAAGTTTGCCGGGTCCGGACCGAACTGATAAAACAGGGTCTTAAGGAAAGCAACAAAACATACTTTATAGTAAAATCAATATCTTCGCTGACTAATCGTTTGAGCATCTTTCCGAGCCCGGTGATAAGGCGATTAAGATCGATTACCTGGGGCTGAAGAACCTGCTTGCGGCTGAAGGCCAGAAGCTGTTGGGTAAGTGCAGCTGCTCTATCTGCCGAGTTCTTTATTTCCTGAACACCTTCTTTTGTTGTATCATTGAGATTCTCTTCCATGAAAATAAGCTCTGAATAGCCAAGTATCGTCGTTAGCAGGTTGTTGAAATCATGGGCTATTCCTCCTGCCAAGCTACCGACAGATTCCAGTTTCTGTGATTGCCGTAGCTGCTCCTCACTCTTCCGTAAAGCCTCTTCGGATCTCTTACGTTCGGTGATGTCAAAGACATAATGAACGTATAAACTTTCCGAGAGAGGTACCCATATTTCTTCGTACCATGTTCCCCGGTATTCTACTTCTAGCTTTTGCGACTGGTCGGTCTTCCACAGTTTGGGCGCCAGGCAGAAGGGGCAGTTGTCGTCTCGCTCAGCACATGTCTTGAAGCATGTCTGGCCTGGAACCGCACCTATCTCCCGGGCCAACCTTATTGGAAGCGACGATCTCACGAGTACCCTTCTTGAGGATCAAGGCGATGCAGCCAGGAATATTGTCAAGCAAGGCCATTCGCATGCGGGATTCTTTCTCCAAGTTTTCCTCTGCCCGTTTGCGCTCAGTGATGTCGTGGACGGAGCCGACTAAATGGGTGCAAATTCCAATATCATCGAAAAAAGGCGAAATGCTTACTTCTCCAACCTTTACCCAGGCAGGATATTCGGAAGTTTCTTGCCAGCGAACAATCCTTTTCTCCTTAATGGCTTTTTTGTAATTGTCCCTGATTATCGAGACAGATGGTTCCGGTATCACCTCCTAAATGCGCTTGCCAACAATCTGTTCTTTAGCCAGCCCGGTAGAGTCCAGGAATAGCTGATTGATGGACAGGAAGCGATAGCAATCATCAGGTTTATGTTTTGGCCGAAGAGGGTATAATCAATCAGATGCTCAAGGTCCAGGATTCCTTTGTCATCTGTGCCCCCCATATTTCCCAGCTTGCCGCCATAACAGCGCTTGATGGCCCTTACGAGCCGACCCGGCAGATGGTCGAAGAGATGAAGTATCGAAGAGATCTCATCTGTGACTGTCTTGACAGAACCCCCGATCTTTTTTCCTACCATAAGCCGGGCGGAGCCTACTATATCTTCCCCAGGGTTCTGCCCGATCAATTTCAGAACTCGGTGGATTTCTGTATCAAGCTGCTCAAGGAAACCGGCGTTGTCATAGTACCGGGAAGCGGCTTCGGTCCTCTGGGCGAAGGGCATATTCGGATGAGCTACTGCATCGAGCGTGATGAGATAACCGATGCTTTCGATCGCATCGAGAGGTGGTGGCGAGCGGGCTAGCCCCAATTTTTAAAAAAATTCAAGGTTAGCCCGGTTCCTGGTCCGAAAGAACTGTGTAGCCTTCCCCGCGGAGGATCTTTTCTGTTCTGGGAAACTGTCCCACTTCGAGGATAATTGCCGCCTTCTTCCCCTCCTCAAGGGCAATACCATAACAGTCCTCAATATTGATCCTGTTCATGGAAAGTAGTACTAAAAGATCGTGGAGTCCACCGGGCTTATCCTTGATCTCAACCATGACCATTTTGCGCTTGGAGACGGTAAAGTGATTCTCTCTCAATACTCCGTAGGCTCTATCCGGTTCGCTGACGATTATCTTGATCACGCCAAACTCCCCTTCACTGGCCACCGAGATTCCCCGGATATTAATCCCTGACTCTGCCAGGATCCTGGTAATGGCTTCGAGTTTTCCGGGACGATTTTCCATGAAAACAGAGAGTTCGATTACCATTTTTTCCCCTTAAACCTATCTGAAATCGTAAACCCTTTTAGCCTTGCCATCAGACACGGGCAAACTGGCCGATTCCACCAACTTTACCTCCGGTGTCAGGTCCAGCTCCTCTCTGAGCTCGACGATTATCTTCCGTTGAAGCTTCTCCAGCTCCGATAGTGTTCCCTGGAACACTTGCTCGTTGACCTCCACTTTTAGCAGCAGTTTGTCCATGTAGTCCTTTTTCCTGATTTCTATCAGGTAGTTGTTGCCGATCTCCGGAATGGCCATTACCGTCCGCTCGATCTGTATTGGGAAGATATTTACCCCGTTGATGATCAGCATATCGTCATTCCTGCCCTTGATGCGAGAAATTCTTCTGTGTGTCCTGCCGCAGGGGCAGTTTCCGGGAATCAGGCTGGTCAGGTCCCGGGTCCGGTAGCGGATAATGGGCATCGCCTCCCTGCTGAGTGTGGTGAGCACCAGCTCTCCCTCTTCCCCCTCAGGCAGGACTTGCATAGAATCCGGATCGATTATCTCGGGATAGAAGTGGTCCTCCCAGACGTGAAGCCCTGCCTGTTGGGTGCACTCAAAGGCAACCCCTGGACCGCACATCTCTGAAAGTCCGTAAGAATTGTAGGCCTTGATGCCGTAGAGCTCTTCGATTTTCTTCCTGATTTCGTTGCTGTGGGGTTCGGCACCGATCAGGGCGATTTTCAGGTTTAAATCCTTTTTCGGATCGATATTCAACTCGTCAAAAAAAGTGTAGAGTCGCAGCGCATAGCTGGGCAGAATGTGGACCACCGAGGTCCTCAGGTGCTTTAAAAACCAAATTTGCCGCTTGCTGTTTCCGGGACCTATGGGAATGGTCATGACCCCCAGGAGCTCCGCACCGTAGTGGAAGCCGATCCCTCCGGTAAAAAGACCGTAGCCCATGATATTCTGGAATACATCGTTTTTCCGCACTCCGACGGCGTACATACTCCGGGCAATGAGGTTCTGCCACCGGTCGATATCCTCCCGGGTGTGAAAGACCACGGTCGGCTTCCCCGTTGTGCCGGAAGAGGAGTGCAGGCGGATTACCCGTTCCCGATCCACGGCCAGAAACCCGTAGGGGAACTGGTTGCGAAGGTCCTCTTTGGTGGTTAAGGGTAGATCCTGAATTGCTTCCAGCGAATCGATACGGTTGATTTTCAAACCGGAATAGAAGCTGGAATTCCTGGCCTGTCTGATTGTCCAGTTGATCTGCTCCAACTGGCGGCGCTCCAATTCTTTTCTGTCCAATGTTTCCAGGTCTTTTTCCCAGTACACCTTTTCTCCTCATTGTGAATTATGATAAAAAAATTATAATCATTGAATAGATAAAAGTCGAGAAAATTTTGTTAAACCGACAGACGCCAACCTCCTGGATATGTACGTAATCACCGCCTTTGAGTTTACGCACTCACTTGACACTCTTCGCTCATTTTAGTATTTTAGCTAACATACCCCACCAGGGTGTACCACTATCGAATGAACAATCTATTGAGGAGAAAAAAATGCTGGAAGTAGAAGAAAAAGAAGCGGCAGTTTATGAACACGGTCCCCATCCGGTTAACGAGAAGGCCCTGCGGCGACTAAAGAATATCGAAGGCCAGGTGCGCGGTCTCCAACGAATGGTGACGGAGGAAAAGTACTGTGTTGACATCTTGACCCAGATATCGGCGGTACGTGCTGCGCTGAACAGCGTTGGTATGGTCATCTTAAAGCGACATATCGAAACCTGTGTCTCGGAAGCTATTGAAGCTGGGGGAGCTGAAAGATTACAAATCATCGATGAGCTGATGGGTGTTCTTTCCAAAGAGGAGCTTTAACTGGAGACCTCAGCTCCATGCGGAGGTACATCACCTAAAGAGAATAGAATTAATAATATAAATACTTGTAGGACTGCAGACACTATCTAAAAAAGTAGGATCAATTCTACTCCTGGTAGAGTTTTTCTCCGGCTCGGATTGTAACAGCGAGGCGATTTTCCGGCAGAGGTAGAGGACAGGCATAGGAATAGTCGTATACACAATAAGGATTGTATGCAAGATTGAAGTCTATAGTTACTTCATCCTCTTTGAGCTGGTAGAGGTTAATGTACCTTCCGCCTCCATAGGTTTCTTTTCCATTGGTGTCATCCATAAAGGCAAGGAAAAGTCTATTGGCGACACGGCTTTTTTCTGGTTTCAACAGCAATAGCCTGTGGGTATTGTTCTCAAGGGTGAACTCGGCGTAGGCGTAACGGATGTAGGCTTCAATGCTTCCATCGGTCAAAGGAACAAGCTCTATGTCCTGCTGACCAATCGGGATTAATTGGGCAATGACGCGGTACTTTCGGTCGGGAAGAAAGTACTTTAAGCCGTTGAAGCGTTCCTCCGCCTCTCCCTTGAAAGGTGAATCAACTGAATATTTCATGAATTGGTCTATCTCCTGTCGTTTTCGATTGATTCTGGCCTTGTACTCTTCAATACCCTCTCCCTGCAAAGCCAGATACGTCGTTACGGCTGCGACACCGAGGATAATGATTAAAATGATCAGTTTCTCTGAAGTTCTCATGTATATTTCAATACTCACTTGTACTGATAATAGTACTCATGTTTTTTATTTAATTCAACTCTATTGCTAATAGCTCTTAGCCGCTGGAGATACTCCATAAAGCGCGAGATGGTTTAGATAAATAATCTTAAATTTTTAATAGTGCCTTTCACGAATCGGAGTGGGCTGTTTGTGGTGGTGTGGTATCTCATCAAAGAACCCTTGTAAGTCTATGGATGCACGCTTTACACATCCCCTAACTTCTACGAGGAACTTCTCGGCTTCCAATCAACCAGCCAGTCGAGCGAAATCTCCAGGGCTTCTGCGATGTTTAGAACCTTCTCAATCGACGGATTAGGAGGTTTCCATGTCATGAATCAGGAAGACGCCGAGCGTAAGGAAAGTCAAACGAAAAACAGGCGTAAGCGATCAGCATTTGAGCCGGGTCAGTTCGTGACACAGAGACTCCTGCGTTCCCCGACGCCAGAGGCCGTGGGTTCGAATCCCGCATTACCCGATAAAAAGCAGATAAAAACCGATTGCCTGAACTCTCATCAAAGAGTTTTTTTTGTTTGCACATAAATCATTTTTACAGTAGAATGATTAACAATACAAAAATAAAAGGAGGCAGATGCCAAATGGGTGATTATGAAGCATATTGTGTCAAATGCAAGGCCAAGAAAGAAATGAAAGAGGGCAAAATCGTAACCAATGAAAAAGGCCGCCGCATGGCCAAGGGAGTCTGTCCGGAATGTGGAACAAAGATGACAAAATTCCTTAAATCTATTAAGTGAGGAAAACCCCAAAATTACAGAACATCAACAGCTAAATCAGGGTGATGATAATAGAATAAACTCACTCACTCAAAAAACTATTGCAGTAAGTTCCGGAAAAGGCGGAGTGGGGAAATCAATCACCGCAGCCAATCTAGCGATATATTATGCTAAAAAAGGACTGCGCATCGCTTTACTCGATATTGATCCTCTTTCTGATATTTCTACTATCATGGACCTCCCTGAATCTGAAATATTTATTCAAAGTGTGGATCCTGAAAATCATCAGGACGACAAGCTTGCTGACCATGTAATCAATCTCTTCAATAACCTTGATCTTGTCTTTCCGGAGCCAAAGCTGAAAGACAGGGCCAGTGTAGAATTATTAAAGAAGATATTCGGCCGGTTTGGCGCTGAATTTGACCGCAACTATGACCTGCTCATCCTGGATATGCCCGCCGGTATTAATTATGAGGACAACTTAGCCTTCCTCCCCTTTATACACACCCTGATCCTGGTGACTAATCCCGAACCCACGGCTCACGCCTCTGCGGGAGCCTATATTAAGAAAGTTTTAGCCCGGCAGCCGGAGAGGATGATTAATATCTGGCATAACCGATACTCCAGAGAAACTGCTTTGGATTTCAATCCCAGAGATGTAGTGGGGAATTATAATAAGAATGTTATCACTGAAGAAAAACTGACTGCAGAAAATTCCGCAAAAGTCAGGAATTTTGCCTTTATACCCGAAGATCCCTCAATGAACCTGCTCAGGGGAAATCCTACTATCTCTGCAAATGTTCTGTACAATCTGTTAAACGCACTTGAAGCCCTTCAGGAAGAAAGGCTCCACTCTGTGCCTTTTACTATGAGTATTTCACCAAAAACGGCAGAACTCGTGAAATACTATATCAGCCGTAATAAGAAAATTGAGAACATGGACACTTATATCCAGGAACTTGGTTCGTACTTGAAAAACCTGGCAGTAATAGCCGGTGCGGGAAGTTTATTGACAGATACTAAGGTTACAGAAGTTTTTTCTCATGAGCAGAGTAAAAACCTTAAGGCCTATATTGAGCAGGTGAAAAAAGACCTTCTGCGGCAGTCAATAATCAGAGTGATCTCTCTGGTTGAAGAGAAAAAGCAACAGGCAGAGAGCTCCAACCGGATTTTTTTCGCCGGCGCTCCTGTATTTTCCGATAAAATACTTGATCGGGAGATCAGCCGCTTATTAATCGGGATCAGCCGCTTACCATCTTTAAACCCTACTCTGAAAAACCTGGGAAGCGTTCTGCTTTTTTATTTTGCACTATACAAGCTTTTCCAATCTGAAACAGTAGTCGCCCTGATCAGCGGCTTTATTCCGCAAAGAGAAAACAACAGGGGGATCAGGATGCGCGACCGTAAGCGGCAAATCAGGATCTTAATAGAAAAAGATCGCCGTTATCAGCAGCAGTACTATAGACTCATTAAAATGCTCTACTCCATAATTAATAAACAACTGGCCACAATATCCCGAGCTTTCCAGCTGCAGAAGCTGATTTTCAGAAGCAAGAAAAATAAACTTGTGAGCAAGGCATATTTAACCCTGTTAACAAATTTCATCCATGAAACTATCTACGGCGGTTTAAGCCTAATAATAGGTTTTGATTACCGCCCGGCTTCAATTGCTTTTCAAAGGGGAGCGGAAAGACTACTCAAGCTTTTATGAGCCGGTCTTGCAGACGGCATGGAACAAGCAGGTCGGCAGCCGGCCTAAAAATCAGCAGAAGAATATATTATTATCTTCACAAAGTGCTTTTTTTCCGATATATTAATTAAATGGGGGGACAGCTGTTTATGATAGAAAAATACATACACGACAACAATATTATCGAGATAGACGGCGAGACCAAGCAGGAACGTCAGCGCCACTTACGTGAAATCCTCAAAAACATGGGCTGGAGGTTAGAGGACTTCATCCAGCAGGAAAAATCGGATTAGAAAAAATAAATATTCTTTTAGAACTCTATAGTTAACTGCTTCCAGGTAAAGGAAATCAGCTCCTCATTTCCCAAGTACCTTTCCTGGTATGAACAGAATTATAAAGCCATCTTTGTTCCCTCCCCTCTGAAAGAGCCGTTGGGCAAAATGGATTCCGGAATTATGACTATCAGCAGGTTCAGGGAGACTGAAGCAGTCAGGCTGCAGCTTCCCGGCTCACACAGCTGATGTGGTCGTGGGCGGCGACTGGAATTCGATTTTCCCGGGAATCGGAAAAGAACACTTTACACCTACGATTTAGCTTTTACGAACAGCGATCATAACCCTGTTTCACTGGTTTTGCAGGCAAAAATCCCTTAAATAGCGGATAACCTGGACAGGGAAATTCGCCGGGGCAACAAACCAACTATCTTTTTATGCTTCCCATCTTTCTCTTGTATTCCGGGCTTCCGGAGGTGTCACCTTGCCGGATGCGTTTCGTTTTATAAACTGCTCTTTCATGCTCTGCCATTTCAGTTCGGAAGTGGAATATAGAAGTAAATCAGCTCCCTGCAGGCCGCGACCGATTCCCACAGCAAACATACCGGCATTCTTAATTGCTTCAATTCCAACCTGGGCATCTTCAATCCCAATACAATTCCTATAGGAAATATTAAGCTGGTCCGCTGCAGAGAAAAATATTTCCGGATCCGGTTTGCCCATACACATTTTCCCGGAATCTACAATTACATCGAAATCCTTTTCAAGCTGCAGGCGCCTAATAACTTCCGGAGCATTGCGGCTGGCTGAAGCTAAAGCCGTCTTCACTCCTTCCTTTTTCAGTTCCTTCAATAGCGGAGCTATGCCGGGAAGCAGGTCCTGCGGATTAATTTTATTAATCAAATTTAGATAATAATAATTCTTTTTCTCTGCAAGAGCCTGCTTCTTTTCCCTGGAAAAGGAGAGCTTGTTATGCTGTAACAAAATCTCCAGGCATTCTTCCCTGCTGACCCCTTTCAGCTTTTCATCCAGTTCACGGTTGAAATCGGCGCCGATCTCCCTGGCGATCTCAAGCCAGGCCTGGTAATGGTATTCAGCAGTGTCAGTCACAACACCGTCGAGATCAAATAAAACCGCTTCAGGGCGTGCTGATAAATCGATTGATACCTGCTCACCCTCATGTAGAGCTAAAAGTCTTTTTTCATGTTCAATTACCAACACAGTACCGGCAAGCAGTATATAAGTAGCACTTTCCCTGCAGATCTTAACCTGGAGCAGGCAATTTTGAAAACGTATAGAAAATTGTAATAAAGGCCACCCTACCGGAAGATGGGGACTGAAAGAAATTTTGCCCTCGCAGGTTCGCATTCCGGCGAATCCATATACTATGGACAGCCAGGTTCCCGCCATAGCAGCCATATGAACTCCATCCTGCACATTACGGTAAATATCATAAAGATCCATTCTGAGTGTCTTGAGGAAATAACCGTAAGCCAGATCACTATAACCCAGCTCAGAAGCCATAATACTTTGAATACTTGGAGCCAGGGATGAATCCCCTGTGGTAAGAGGATCATAGTAATCGAAATTGCGTTTTTTCCGGGCTGCCCCGGAACGGTCGCCAAGCAGAAAATCTATCAGCACGACATCCGGCTGTTTAAGCACCTGATGGCGATAGATTTCCAGGGGGTGGTAATAAAGAAGCAGGGGGTGCTTGTTTTTATCATGTTCAAAGTTCCAGAACGCCTTTGCCAAAAAGGAATCATCCTGAGGGTGAATACCCAGCTTTGTATCAAAGGGGATAACCATGGCCCGGGCTGCTTTTTGCCATTCAGCAATTTCGGAATCTGTGAGATTTATCTTTTCTGCAATTCTACCAAAGGCCTCCGGTTTATCCTCTCTTAACCGGGCAGCTATCTCTACAGCATATTCGAGATTATTTCCGGCCATCAAATTTGTATAGGTATTATTATTTACTAAAGCGGTGTATTCATCGGGACCAGTAACACAATTCAGACAGAAAGAATCATCTTTTGAGGGAATATAGTCACCCAGATCGACCCAGAATCGTGCTGTTTCAAAGATTATCTCTGCCCCCCGGCTCAATAGAAACTCAGTATCCCCCGTAGCTTCCAGATATTTCCTTATTGTATAGCTGATATCAGCATTAATGTGGTATTGAGCTGTTCCTGCCGGATAGTAGGCTGAAGCTTCTTCCCCATTTATAGTCCGCCAGGGATAAAGCGCTCCTTTATGACCAAGTTTCCTGGCCCACCAGCGCGCTTTATCTAAAATATGAAAACGGTATTCAAGCAACCGGCGGGCGATTTCCGGATTAGTATAGATGAAAAAAGGAATAACATAGATCTCAGCATCCCAAAAATAATGTCCTGAATAACCTTCACCGGTTAGGCCTTTGGCCGGAATACTTGTTATGCCGTCTTTCCCGGCAGACTGCAGCAGCTGGAAAATATTAAAACGAATATTCTGCTGTAATTCCGCTTCCCCTTGAACCATGATATCACTTTCCTGCCAGAATTTATCCAGGTAATGATGCTGGTCAGCTAAAAGACTCTCAAAACCCCTTTCTCTTGCTTTCAGCACTGCTTTGCGGGATAGTCCTTTAAGATCTTCAGCCGGATAATCCAATGAGGTATAGTAAACCAGATACTTGACCAACCTGGCAGTTTCTCCTCTTTCCGCACTCAAGGTGAACCTAACTTCTATCTGCTCAGCGTTAACAAAAGTTTTTGTAACAACAAGATTTCTGCAAACAAGATTATGCCCCATACCGCAGACTATGCTGAGACTAGAGTTCTCAGTTCTATGACTTAGTGCATTAAAATTCTCTTCCCGGATGATTTCCTGCATTACGAGTGCCTTTTCTTTCAGCTTGGAACCTACACGCGGGTCATCTTCTGCTGCACGATTCTCCACACTTCCATCAAGCAGGGAACAGAACTGGATCTCGGCAGCCCTATTCAGCAGCTTTACTGAATAGGAAAAAAGGGCCAGATGTTTATTATTCAGGGAAACAAAACGCTTATTGGTGATTAAGAGTTCTATCCCGGAAGTTGATCGCCATTCAATTTCCCGCAAGAGCAATCCCCGCCGCATATCTAAAACCCGCCTGTAATTAAGCAGAGTGCCCGAGTTAAGGTCAAATTGTTCCTGATTCACCAACAACCTGATGGTCCTGCCATCAGTAACATTAAGCATAGTCTGGAATTTTTGCGCAAAACCATATGCGCTTTCCGGATAATTTATGGATGTTGATTCATAAAACCCATTCAGGTAGGTGCCATTAAAAAAGCAAGGTGTTCCTTCCTCAAAATTGCCACGCATACCGATATAACCATTACCGGTGGCAAAAATAGTCTCACTTTGAGCTAGCAGTTCAGGATTAAACTCACTCTCTATAATCTGCCATTCTTTAAAAAGATAAGGGCAGCTTGCCGCTTCCATAACCGACACCTATCTCTCTATGCTTTCGCAACTCTGCCGTCTGGCAATATGGGTGGGTAGTGTAATCCGGTTGTGGGCGTGGTACCTATTATTAAGCTGGTCAATTAATAATTGAGCGGCCTTAGCCCCCAGCATAGAGGCGGGAACCGACACGGTGGTCAGCTGCGGATTTAAATAGCGGGAAGTATAATCATCATCGAATCCGACAATAGATATATCCTGCGGAATAGAAAACCCCTTATCTTTAGCCGCTTTTAACACGCCGTAAGCAATAACGTCATTGCCGGCAAAGACCGCTGTGGGCAGCGCCTCTGCCGCAAGCAGTTTCTGCGTTGCCTGATAGCCGCTTTCTTCTGAAAAATCCCCCTTCAGTATCCATTCTTCCCTGCAGGGAATATTATTCTCGCTAAGCGCAGAACGGTATCCTTTCAGTCGCTCCTGGGCCGCATAATAATCAAGAGGAGCGTGTATAATCATGGCGATATCTCTATGACCCAGGTCAATCAGATACTCTACAATCTCCTTAGCAGCTTTAAAATTATCAATATCCACTTGCAGGATCTTTTCAAGCGCCAGGCTGCCGATGACCACTAAAGGGAATTTTGCCGCTATAATTTCCGCTAAACCCTGATCATGATCGTGAGTATTCAACAAAATCACTCCATCCACTTCATCTTCTCTTGCCAATTCCAGATAATTTGCCTGTTTAAGCCGCAAAGGCTGAAGCACAAGCTGAAAACGATTCTTATTCAGCACCTGGGCCATTCCTTCAATAAGCCTGACTATATAAGCATCACAAAAAACTGAATGGGTATGACAGATAAAAAGCCCTATCGAATAATGCTTGATCATGGCTAGCTTGCGGGCTTTCTCATTAACCATGTATCTTAATTCTTCAGCAGTTTTAAGTACCTTCAGGCGAGTCTCCGCCGGAATATTCTTACCGGGGGTGTTGTTTAAAACAAAAGAAACCGTTGTGCGTGACACTCCTGCCCGGAGTGCGACATCTCTTGAAGTTACCATTTTACGTTTCACTTGCTTGAACTCCGCTAAATTGATCTTAATTCCTCAAATCAGCCCGCATATCTTTTCGCTTATCCTTTAACCGCGCCGGCAGTTAAGCCCGCCACAATTTTCTTCTGGAATACAAAGACCAGCAAAATCAATGGAATAGTAACGATTACCGCGGCGGCCATGATCTCGCCAAAGGGTTCCTGATGTGCTATCTCACCGGTAAAGAGGGCTATAACCACCGGCACCGTGCGGGCAGTGGGTTCAATAGAGGTAAAGGTAAGAGCAAACAGATACTCATTCCACGCGGCGATGAATGCAAGCAGGCCGGTAGTAACTAATGCCGGTGCTGTTAAAGGTAAGAGTATCAGATAAAAACTCTGGAAAGGCGTTGCCCCATCAACCTGGGCAGACTGCAGCAGTGAAATGGGCAGGCTTCTGAAAAAAGCAGTCATAACCCAAACGGTAAATGGTAAAGTAAAAAGCATATAAGAGAGTATCATACCGGGGATGGCGGAAACCCCCAGGGTTCGTATAACCGCATATAGCCCGGTAAGCACTGCTACCTGGGGGAACATAGTCATAGCCAGAATAAGATAGAGTGAAGCGCTCTTTCCCCGGAAGCGTAGTTTACCCAAAGCAAAGGCGGCAAAAGAACCGATCAACAGAGCGAGGGTTGTTGTGGAGATGGCTACTACAGCGCTATTCAACAGGCCTCTGGCAAATTTCTTATTCCTGAATACAGCCTTATAATTTTGCAGTGTGGGCGAAAAACTATTATCTACCGGATGCTCAGGGACCAGAGTAGCCGGAGTCATCTGTAACTGGGCTTCTGACTTGAGCGAAGAATTAATTGCCCAGTAAAAGGGGAAAGCGAGATAAATAAAGATTAACACGACCAGTAGATAAAATGCTCCGGAATTCAACACCTTCGATATTTGCTTCTTATTCATTTGAATTTGCTCCCCCTATTGCTTTGATATACAACAAGGCAAAAAGAAATATTAAGATAAAAACAATTACACTGGCTGCAGAGGAGTAACCCATGGCCTGGTTGTCGATCAACTGGTAATAGATAAAACTGGCCAGGGAATAGCGCTTCTGGGCCAGAACAATCTGAAAAACATCAAAAACACGCAATGCATCGAGAGTCCTGAAGACAAGCGCTATGGCGATTGTGGGCTTGAGCAAGGGAAGGGTAAGAGATCGGAATTGTCTTAATTTTGAGGCGCCGTCCACCCTCCCCGCTTCATACATTTCCTGGGGAATCAGCTGTAGGCCTGCCAATAAAAGCAGAGCCATAAAGGGGGTAGTCTTCCAGACATCAATGGCCACCATAACCCACAACTGATAGGCGTCAGAGGTAATAAAAGCCACCTGGCCATTACCAAGGCCGAGCATCTGCAGAAAGACATTGATAAAACCTACCCGGGTGGAGGCAAACATCCAGGCCCACATGCGCGAGGAGACAGCAGTCGGAATTGCCCAGGGGATCAGCATAACCGCGCGCATTAAACCCCTTCCCTTGAATCTTGAATTGAGAACAATGGCAATACCGAGCCCCAATATCACTTCAATAATTACAGAAACAACGGTAAAGGTAATTGTGTCAAAGGCCGCATAGATAAAGGCGCGGTCAGTCGCTCCCAACACCAGGCGTTTGCCAAAAAAATCAAACTGGAGAACCTCTTTATAGCGCCTTGGCTCTCTTGGCAGGACCTTAATAGGCCGCTCAAAAATGATTTTGCCGCTCTCTTGATCGACCACAGGCTGTCCGCTGCCCTCATCTATAACCGGGGGCAGTTCCTTTACAGTCAAACTTAAGAGTTTTCCATAATTTTTAAAGCCGACATAATCAGCCTTCGTGGCACTGGCAAATATCTTATTGGTAAAGCTGTTGACAAATACGGAAGCCAGCGGGTAAAAAGCAAGAACTACCAGAATAACGAATGATGGTATAAGCAACGTATAAGCCAGACGTGCCTCATATTTTACTATTTCAGCCTCACGACGTATCATTGGGGCTCCTTTTTTTAATGGTCAATAAATAATAAGTATCGGGAGTTAGCCCCCCGATGCTGCAATATTCTACTACGAATTCTAAATTACATCTCAGGTTTGCCCGTCGAAAAACCCAGCAGGTCTTTCAGATCAAGCTCGAGTTCTTCTAAAGCAGTTTGACCGTCTTTCTTGCCGGTAAGCACGGAATGTACAGCTGTAAAAAAGGCAACCGAGGTTTCATTGTACTTGGGTGCCGTGGCTGTGGAAGGACGCGCTGCAGCATTAATAAAAACATCATACAGCTTTATCATAAAAGGCGCTGCCTTCTCAACATCCGCGTCCTGGTACAGACTCATGTAAGTCGGGTTATTGCTCCCCTCAATCGCTTTAAACTTCTGTTCTTCTTTACCGGTCAGCCAGAAAACCATTTCCGCGGCAGCTTCCGGATTCGCACTATACTTGCTCACTCCCAACTGCCAGCCGCCTAAGGCTGCCGAGCCGTGTCCTGACTTGCCGGCCGGTAGAGCCGATACATCAAACTTACCCTTGATCACACTGTCATCAGCATTACCCAGTCCATAAGCATAGGGCCAGTTTCTCATGAAAGCTGCATTACCAGCCTGCCACATATTCCTGGCATCTTCCTCGCCAAAACCGGTTACCCCGGGAGGCGAAATAGTGCCCACCCAGGAGGCTGCCTTATCAATCGCCTCCACCGCCATTGGATTATTGATGGTTATCTTCTTAGAAGGACTCACAATAGTTCCGCCGCCATTGGAGTGGATCCATTCCAGGGCATCGCAGGTTAATCCTTCGTAGGCATTACCCTGCCAGACAAAACCCCAGAAATCCGGATTTGCAGCTTTTTCGCCGGTCATTATCTTTTTAGCGGAGCCCCCCAGCTCATCCCAGGTTTTCGGGGGAGTCAGACCATACTTGGCAAGCAAATCCTTACGGTAGTAAAGCATTCCGGCATCGGTAAACCAGGGCATACCTATCAGAGCGCCGCCAACTGTATTGTTCTCTACAATTGACGGAAAGTGTTC
>DRHE01000344.1 GCA_011049745.1 Spirochaetales bacterium
AGCTGTGGGGCTTGTTGGATAGAATGGCCATGCCGATATTGCGCTCTGTCAAACCATCCAGCAGCTCAGGAATACCGGCATAGGTTCCGGTAGTATCGGCCCAGCATTTCGCATACTCTGCTTCAATCTGCCGTTGTAGCTCCAGGACTTTTTCCTGGTCCGGCTTCTCTGCTGCCAGGGCGCTGCGCACCAGGTTTTCCATGCCCCTGCCCACCATATATTTATATGCTTCAACCGGGTGGGTCTTATATCCATTACGGGTCAGTACCAGATTAACGGCAGATTGAAGCAGAGTATGCGAAATGCTGGGCCGATACTACCGGAACCTATGCCGGTATTCCTGAGCTGCTGGATGGTTTGACAGAGCGCAATATCGGCATGGCCATTCTATCCAACAAGCCCCACAGCTTTATGCAGGTAATTGTTGATAAGTTCTTCAGCAGCTGGCACTTTGAGGTTGTGCTTGGCGCCCGGGAAACATGTCCCAAAAAACCGGACCCAGCGGCTGTTAGAGAGATCGCTACAATATTTGAGCTGCGCATGGAAGATATTCTCTATATTGGAGATAGTGATACCGATATGCAGACGGCGCGCAACGCCGGGTTGCTGCCGGCAGGTGTGTTGTGGGGCTTCCGCACTGAAAAGGAACTGCGTGACAACGGAGCCTGGCAGATAGTAGCGGAATCCGCAGAATTGCTCAAGTTTTTTTAAGTAAAGATCTTTCTCAACAGCGGGGTTTTTACCCAGATTGCCTTTTCCGGGCACAATTCCTGGCAGCAGTAGCAGTGGATGCATTTATTGTAATCAAAAACAGGCGGCTGAAGCTCTCCCTTATCACCCTGCCGCCAGTTTAAAGCTTTGGGTTTCACGGGACAGACCTCTATACAAACTCCACAGCGATTGCATTTCTCCTCCCTGATAACCGGCCGGGAGCCAAAGAGGTTGAATAAGAAGGACATCGTGCCAACCATCTGAACCCTGGCCGGCGGCCGCCTGGTAACCTTGAAGCCGCTATTGATAAAGCTCGCCAACGGGTCACCGACTATTTCTATTTCTTCACTTTTATAGGTTCCCAGCCCCCATTCCCTGCCGGGTTTCATGGTGGGCACATATTCCGGCTTCAAATCTATCATCCGGCAGATAGTAGCATCCAGCGCTATGGGGTCGCGGGAAAAAAGCAGCACATTCATCTTTACCGGGTCACCGCTCCGTGGGCCATTGCCCTCCATGGCCGTGATTCCATCAACAATATAGAGGCGGGGTTTTAAGAGTAAATTCAGGGCTACCAGCATCCCGGCAAAATCATTAATATCTGCCAGATCAACATGGTACTTTACTTTTATCATACCCGGGATACAGCCGAACTGGTTCTTAACCGCCGCGGTAATCCTGGTCAACTGGTGGGTTTTAAGCTTACCGATGGAGATCAGACCATCCGAATCCAGTACTCCATTAGCAATAAGAAACTTGTGGGCAAAGAATGGTTCTTTAAAAAACACCTTCTTGCCATTATCAAAATCCGCTTCTTTCATCCCTGCTTCTGCGCCGGCGCGGCTTATTCCTGATCTCTTCAGTTGAGTTGCGGCTTTACCGAAACCGGGAGAATCACCGAAAGACAATTCAGCTCCACTCTCTTTGAATAGTCTGCCCGTTTCCCGGAAGACAACCGGGTTGGTGGTGGAGCAACGCTCGGGCTTATCACCGTAGACCACATTGGGTTTTATGAGTATATGCTCCCGCTTGCCCGCAAAAGAAGCTGCGCCGCCAAGCAGATCGATTCCCCTCTTTATCGCCTTATATACTTCTTCATTTCGGTAGGATCCACAGCGTACCAGGGCCACGGCCGATTTAGCCATAGGGTGCTATAATGGCTAAAATAAAAGGGTGTGTCAATTGATTTTAGAACTTTTATAGGCCGACCAGTATCTTTGTTCCAGGAGATTACCACCAGCATATTCTCTTATACAGCATAAAAATACCCAATAAAGAGATATAAATACAATAATAGATTGAAACATTACTCTAGAATGGTTTGAATCAAAAACCATCAGGAGGTAATGGTGTGGCTGATTTTGAATTAATTTCTCAGGCTCTGCAAAAGGGAAAAGCCGATGAAGTCAAGGAACTGGTCTCTAAGGCGCTGGAAGAGGGTAACGACCCCAAAGAGGTGCTGGAAGAAAGCCTGATTGCCGGCATGGGTATTATTGGCGCCAAGTTTAAAAGGAATGAGGTCTATATTCCCGAGGTACTGATTGCCGCCCGTGCCATGCACGCCGGTATGTCTATATTAGAACCATTGTTAGTCGCAGCCGGGGTCAAAATGGCCGGCAAGCTGGCTATCGGAACGGTTAAGGGCGACCTCCATGATATCGGTAAAAACCTGGTGGGCATGATGTTCAAAGGCGCCGGTTTTAATATAATTGATCTGGGGGTGGATGTTCCCGCCGAAAAGTTTGTAGCTGCGGCTGATGAGGGTGCGGATCTTATCGGCCTCTCGGCTCTCCTTACAACTACCATGACCTCCATGAAGGGAGTAATTGAAGCCTTAAAAGAGAAGGGTTTCGCTTCCAGGGTTATCATAGGCGGCGCCCCGGTTACCAAGGAATATGCCGATGAGATCGAAGCGCATGGCTATGCTGCGGACGCAGCAAGCGCTGTTGATCTAGGAAAGACACTGTTAGGTGCCTGAGGAGAGATAATTGATGATAAAACTTGACCCCACCAAACTCAAAGACTGGCAGATTGCCGAGGCGGCTGAAAAGCATATGAAAACCGTTTATCAGCTCGCTGAAGAGTTGAATCTCGATAAAATGGAACTCCTGCCATATGGCCATTATATCGGTAAATTGGATTACCTGACCATTTTAGAGCGCTTTAAGGATAAGCCTGACGGCAAGTATATCGAGGTCACCGCAATTACTCCGACCCCGCTGGGTGAGGGTAAAACCACAACAGCCATGGGGCTGGTAGAGGGGCTGGGCGCCATGGGCAAAAGGGTAATCGGCGCTATCAGGCAGCCCTCCGGGGGCCCGACTTTTAATATCAAGGGATCAGCCGCAGGCGGCGGCCTGGCCCAGTGCATTCCCCTTACTGATTTCAGCCTCGGCTTAACCGGGGATATCGACGCCATAACCAATGCCCACAACCTGGCCATGGTTGCTGTTACCAGCCGCCTGCAGCATGAATTCAATTATTCAGATGCGGTGCTGGCCAGGAAGAATCTGAAAAGACTCAACATTGACCCCAGGAACCCGGCCATGGGTTGGGCCATTGACTTTTCAGCTCAGGCTCTCAGGGAGATCCTGATAGGCATCGGCGGAAAAATGGATGGCTTTTTAATGAAAAGCGGTTTTCAGATTACCGTTTCTTCAGAGATCATGGCTATCCTGGCCGTAGCCTCTGACCTGCGCGATATGCGCAGGCGCATATCGCGCATAGTAGTTGCTTATGATAAGTCGGGCAATCCAATTACAGCAGAGGATCTGGAAGTGGCCGGGGCCATGACTGCAATAATGTGCAAAGCCATAAATCCCAACCTGATGCAGACCCTGGAAGGACAGCCTGTTTTGGTCCACGCAGGACCCTTTGCCAACATAGCTATCGGGCAGTCATCTATTATTGCCGACCGGCTCGCTTTGAAACTCGCCGATTACCATGTTACTGAAAGCGGCTTCGGCGCTGATATCGGCTTTGAAAAATTCTGGAATCTGAAGTGCAGGTTCAGCGGGCTTAAGCCTAACTGTTCGGTTATCGTCTGTACCATACGCGCCCTGAAAATGCACGGGGGCGGACCCAGGGTAGCGCCGGGCAAACCACTGGATAAGGCCTATACGGAACAGAATACCCAGCTCGTGGAAAAGGGTATGGAGAACCTGCTCGCTCATATTGAAACCGTTAAAAAAAGCGGCCTGCCGCCGGTGGTTTGCATTAATCATTTTTACACGGATACCGAGGAAGAGATCAGGCTGATCAGAGA
>DRHE01000345.1 GCA_011049745.1 Spirochaetales bacterium
GAGTTGAGTATCTCCCGGGTTATAAAATCCTGGGGCGGTGAGGAGAGAGTACTTTCCAGATTACTGGAGCTGATCAGGGGTTACCGCCCGAAAGTGATAATCTCTCCCGACGGTCCCAGCCGGGCCAGGGAGCATTTTGAGCATGAAGCCGTGGGTTATCTTACTAAAAAGGCTCTTGCCGGCGTGAAGCTGGCAGGAGATAAATTTGTTATGGGCCATTTAGTCTCTGTTGACCCCCTGCAGAGGGGATTATACCCTGCTGCATTCAAACTCGAGGTAATGGGCCGCAACATTCCTTTTCGATTCCAACAGCTCCAGGCGCTGAAAGCCCATGAAACCCAGCGAGATGCATCGGTAATCGGGGTTGAAGTGCGCGCCAATTTCAAAGATGAGTATTATAACCTGGAGTTCTGGGATTCAGGAATGACTCTTGATGAATACTTGAGTAAGTGATAGGTTGGGCTTCAAGTTTATGACCTATTACGTTATACAGGTACAGACCAGGACGGAGGATAAATACCTCCAGCTGGCGGCAAATATTATAGAAGAAAACCAGGTGCGCATCTTATGGCCCAGGAGGAATTTGCGCATAAGACGAAGGGGTGTATGGAAAGATTACCTGGCCCCTATTTTCCCAGGGTATCTCTTTATTGAGAGTGAAAAGATAAACCCTGAGCTCTACTGGCGGATCAAGCGGGTACCCGGTTTCCTGCACTTTTTAAAGGATAATCATAATATTGAACCTTTAACTGCGCGTGACCAGGAGCTGCTTACTCATTTTTTATCCTTTGGCGAGGTGGTGGATCGATCCAAGGTGTTTTTTGATGAGAATAAACGCATCAAGGTGCTGCAGGGCCCTTTAAAGGGATTGGAGGGAAAGATAGTAAAGGTGAATCGCCGCAAAGGACGGGCCAAGGTGAAACTGGACCTTTACGAAGAGTCTTTTCTGGTTGATTTTGGTTTTGAGCTCCTGGAGCCGACCGATGAAGCTATGATAAAAGTAAAATCCTGAACAGATTGAAAGATTGAAGATGCCCTCAAGGTGTTTTCATCCCCTCAAGGAGGGTACCGCACCGTGAATAAAGAAAATAATAATCAAGAGTCAACATAGTGGCGAAAATCAAGATATGGGCAATGGAAGATCAAAGAATAAAATATATATAATCGGCGCCGGTCTAACCGGTTTAACTATTGCCCGGGAGATAGAAGCCAAGTGTATTTTCGGCCGGGTGGTAGCCTTTTTAGATGATGATCCGGCAAAAATCGGCACCAGGCTTAACAACATTCCGGTTTTAGGTCCTTTAGAGGATGTGGTTGACCTGCTTAAAAGCACACCGGCAAATGAGGCAATTATCGCTATGCCCTCTGCAACCCGTGAGCAACTGCGGCGGGTTTATAACACTTTAAAAAAGGCGGAGTTTACCCGTATCAGAATTCTGCCCGGGATCCCCCAGATTCTCGATGATCAGCCCCACTTGATCCAGGCGCGGGAAATAGACCCGGAAGACCTCCTAACCCGGAAGGCGGTTAAGATAAGCCTTAAAGAGAGCCTCTCTTATGTGCGGGGAAAGCGGGTTTTAGTAACCGGTGCGGGCGGCTCCATAGGCAGTGAGCTCTGCCGGCAGCTTCTCTCCGGCGGCGCTGAGCGTCTCTATCTGTTCGGCCACGGCGAGAACAGTATCTACGAGATAACCAGGGAGCTGCGCTTACTGCAGGAAGAAGGGGTGGGGGAAAAGGTGGATGTTGTGCCGGTTATCGGCGAGCTGCAGGACCGGGATTTCATGTTCTATATCTTAAAACGGTTGAATGCTCAGGTGGTTTTTCATGCAGCAGCCCATAAACACGTGCCCATGCTGGAGGCCAACTCAGTAGAAGCGGTGAAGAACAATGTCTTCGGCACCAGGAATGTTGTCGAGGCTTCAGTTGAGGCGGGGGTATCCCGCTTTGTCTTTATCTCCACAGATAAGGCGGTTAACCCAAGCAGTGTCTATGGCGCATCCAAGCTTTTAGCTGAAGAGATTGTTCTAAAAGCTGGAAAAAACGGCGTCCAATACCTGGTTGTGCGTTTTGGTAATGTGCTTGGTTCACGGGGAAGTATAGTACCCCTGTTCAGGCGGCAGATACTGAAAGGTGGACCGGTTACCCTGACCCATCCGGAGGCCAGCAGGTTCTTTATGACCATTCCGGAGGCGGTGAGCCTGGTGTTAAAAGCCGGGGGAGTTGGTGACGGCGGTGAGCTCTATCTGCTTGACATGGGCAAGCCGATCAAGATTAAGGAGCTGGCTGAACAGATGATCCGGTTTTACGGCTATGAACCGGAAAAGGAGATCAAGATCTCCTATACCGGTCTGCGCCCCGGTGAGAAGGTGATTGAGCGTTTATGGAGCGAGGAAGATTTTCCGGAAGAAACCGCTTATACCAAGATACTGAAACTAAAAAGGGCGAGAGCCATAAACGGCCGTTTAAATTCTGTGCTGGAGCTGCTTATGCCAATATGTTTCGCGGATTATGACAAAAACACGGTATACCGCAATCGTCGTGAATTGAGAAAAACCCTGAGACTGATTATCCCCAGCCTGAATATTCCGGAAGATGAGCCGGAATACTGATTTTATTCCCTTTGCCCGACCGGCCATTGGCAGGGAAGAAGAGAGAGCGGTAATCTCGGTTCTGCGCAGCGGCTGGCTCACTACCGGCAGGGAAGCAAGGAAATTCGAAGAAGAGTTTGCCGCTTCTGTCGGCACCAGCTACACTTTAGCAGTCAGCTCGGCTACAGCAGGGCTGCACTTAAGCCTGGAGGCTTTAGGAGTAAAAGCAAATAGTCTGGTCATTACCACACCCTATTCCTTTGCGGCCAGCGCTGAGGTAATTCGTTACCTGGGTGCTGATCCTTTTTTTCTAGATATCGAAGAAGATAGTTTCAATCTATCTCCTGAGAATTTAGAAAAGGCTTTAGCTGAACAGGGAGAAAGGGTTTCAGCAATCCTGCCGGTTCATATAGCGGGGCTGCCCTGTTCCATGGCTGAGATCCTGGAGCATGCGGGTAATTATAAGCTGCCTGTTGTGGAGGATGGAGCCCACATGCAGCCGGGTGAATTTACTGAAAAGGGCGACCGCTATAGAGGAACCCTGGAGGGTACACGGGTATATTCCTTTTACTGCACCAAAACTATTACCACGGGTGAGGGGGGTATGGTGGCAACCGACCGGCAAGAGGTGGCGGAGCGTATTAGATTGATGCGCCTCCACGGAATAGACCGGGAGGTTTGGGATCGTTACACCTCGAAAAAACCTTCATGGTACTATCAGGTGGAGGAAGCGGGTTATAAATACAACCTGACTGATCTGGCCGCGGCCATAGGGAGGGTGCAGTTAAGAAAGGCCGCAGAGTTCCTGAAAGCCCGGAAAAGGATTGCCGGGAGATATCTGGCAGCACTCTCGGCGTTGGATTTTCTGAAGACTCCGCAGAACAGTGAAGCCCATGGCTGGCATCTCTTTTTGCTTCGCATTGTTGAAGATCGCCTGTCAATTGGCCGGGATGCGTTTGTAAATGAGCTGCAGCAAAGGGGTATAGGTATATCTGTGCACTTCATTCCTCTGCATATTATGCCCTACTATAAACGAAGGTACGGCTACCGGGAAGATGATTTTCCAACTGCTTTTAAAAACTTCCGCACAAGCTTGAGCCTGCCCATATATCCCGGGCTTACTGATAAAGAGGTAGAAAGGGTAATTGAAGCAGTTAAGCATATAGGATCAAAGTATTATCAGAGGAGGAGTCATGGCGCTTAAATTCGGGACCAGCGGGGTCAGGGGTCTGGTAACGGAAATGACCGACCTTGAATGTGCGCTCTACACCAGGGCATTTATTCTCTATCTTAAAGCTGCGGGCTATTCGGCAGCTGTCACTTTAGCCGGGGATTTTCGCAGCTCCACTCCCAGGATATTAAAAGCCGTGGCCTTTGCTATAGAAGATGAAGGGCTGGCTGTTGATTTCTGCGGTTTCATACCCACCCCGGCTTTAGCCGCCTACTCCCTGGAAAGAGCAGAAGCCGGTGTAATGGTTACCGGAAGCCATATTCCCGATGACCGTAACGGGATTAAGTTTTATATGCCTCAAGGAGAGGTGCTTAAAACTGATGAGCGGGAGATTTCCCGTTTCTATGGCCGGTTAAAAGATAAACCGGCAGCAGCAGTCTTTAATGATGAGGGCTATCTTAAGGAAGAGTTTATTCCCCGGCTGGGAGAAGCCAATGTCCGGGCTGAAGAGAGTTATAAGGAGCGATATCTTAAGTACTTTGAGGAGGGCGCTCTTGCAGGCTTAAAGCTGGTGGTATATGAGCATTCATCAGTTGCCAGGGATATACTGCCCGAGATTTTAGCAGGCCTGGGTGCGGAGGGAATCCGGGTTGGACGCTCAGAGAGCTTTGTTCCGGTCGATACGGAGGCGGTGGAGGAACCTGAGCGCCTGGCAAAGTGGGTTGCGGATTATAGTGCCGATGCATTGCTCACTGCGGATGGGGATGGTGACCGGCCGCTATTGGTGGATGAGAGAGGCAGGGTGGTGCGCGGTGATATTCTTGGTATACTGGTTGCCGAATATCTGAGAGCGGATTCAATTTCCACACCGGTAAGCTGCAACACCGCTTTGGAAAAAAGCGGCGGTTTTGATTTTATAGAACGCACTAAAATCGGCTCCCCCCATGTTATCGCCTCAATGCTTAAAGCCGTCGGTAGTGGTTATAAGCGGGTAGTAGGCTATGAAGCAAATGGCGGTTTTTTAACGGCAAGCCATATGATCAACCCCGAAACCGGTGCTGAGATGAAAGCCCTGCCCACCAGGGATTCGGCTCTGCCCCTTATAGCAGCTCTGCTTTTAGCAAAAGAGCGCGGCACAGGGCTCTCTCAACTGATCGCCGGACTGCCCCCCCGTTTTACCTGCAGCGGTATAATCCGGAACTTTCCCACTGAGGTAGGCAGAGCCGTAGTGGGCAAGTTCGAGAAAGAGGGCCGGCTGCACGCAAATAAATATTTTGCTGCGGTTTTCGGCACAGCAGAGTCGCTTGATCTCACTGATGGCGCCAGAATAACCTTTGCCGGTGGAAACATTGTACATCTGCGTCCCTCGGGAAATGCGCCGGAGTTCCGCTGCTACACGGAATCTTCAACTGAAGAGGAGGCAGCGGAAAATAACCGAAAAGCTATAGAGATAATCCGTACTGTTTTAAGAGAGGATGCAGAAGTATGATGCAGATCGCCAGATTAAAAAACAGTATCCAGGAGTATGCCTGGGGTTCTTATACCGATATACCCGAGCTTCTGGGTGAGCCCTCTCCGGCTGAAACCCCCCAGGCAGAGCTCTGGATGGGGGCCCACCACAAAGCGCCATCTGAGGTGATTATGGGCAAGGGGAAGATTACTCTGCCTGAACTTATAAAAGAAGATCCTGCTGCAATTCTCGGTATTACGACTGCTGAAAAATTTAACAGCTCGCTGCCATTCCTCTTTAAAGTCTTAGCCATGGCAGAGCCTCTTTCCATACAGGCCCACCCCAACCTGGCCCAGGCCATAGAGGGATTTGCCCGGGAGAATGAACAGAGTATCCCTATTGATGGTTTTAAGCGTAACTACCGGGATGCAAATCACAAGCCGGAGATACTCTGTGCTCTAACCACCTGCTGGGCGCTTAAGGGTTTCCGGCCGATTGAGCGGATTGTCAATATAATGGCTCCTCTTAATATTGCAGGAATAGCGCCGCTCGTTGAAGCTCTGGATAAAAATCCCAATGAGCGGGGGCTGCGCCGATTTTTTGCCTCGCTTTTAACCCTTGATCCGGAGAGTAAGAGATTGGCTGTAAATGAGGTCCTGGCGCATATTCAGCATAACATTGGTGATACTGAAGGGGCTGATGAGCTTTGCCGGCACTGGATTAATAAGCTGAATCAGAGATATCCCGGGGATATCGGGGTATTGAGTCCGCTCTTTCTGAACCTGGTTGAGGTTAAGCCGGGTGAAGCGCTCTTTCTGCAGGCGGGCCAGCTTCACGCTTATCTACAGGGTATGGGTATTGAGCTTATGGCCAACTCGGATAATGTGCTCCGGGGGGGGTTAACTCCAAAGCATATAGATGTGGAAGAGCTCTTATCCATACTGGATTTTAAGGGGGCGGAAGCGGAAAAGGTTAAGATTGAAAGCTCAGCCGCAGGCGAGGAGTTCTACGTGACACCGGCAGCGGAGTTCCGGTTATCACGAATTTCTGTTGAGGAAAGGCGGGAGTATTTGAGCAGCCGGGAAAGGAGCATTGAAATTATTATCTGTACCCAGGGCTCCGCTTCAGTTTGGGATCTGTCAACCGGAGCCGGATTTCCGGTGAAAAAAGGAGATTCCTTTATTATTCCTGCTTCGGTTGAGGAGTACCGCATTACCGGCAGTGCGCGCCTGTACAAAGCGGCAGTGCCTGTTTAACGTTTTTTAAAGTTCGCGAGTTCGCGGGAAAGAGCAGCGAGCTGTTAATTGCCCGCCGCGGCCTCCGCCATAGCCTCCGCCAAGTGCGGAAAAAGTGGTTGCCTGGCCAGGTCCAGGAACGCCTCTGCCTGCTCCAAAATTTGCATAGCCGGGTGTTGAATATCCGGCACAGAAACCGGCAGCCCTGCCGGTCATTGCTCCATATCCCGAAGGACCTGTTCGATCACCTCTTGGCATAATTTGCCTCCTCTATTAGTTTTTTCATTAACCCTGAGATCTTCCCTGACGTTTGCCGCCGCCTCTGCCGCGGCCGTGCGCTCTGCCCTTTGCTTCGCCCTGGTTTCTGCCGGGACCACCGCGCCGGCCTCTGCCCGGACCACCACCAGGACCCCCATCTGGGCCACCACGCCGGCCTCTGCCCGGACCTCTACCCTGGGGAGCCGGGGTCCACCCCGCCTGCCTGGCCAGGTCCAGGAACTCTTTGCTGCCGCACTGGGGGCAGAGTGCTTCATTTTGCATAAGGGCTCTTTCTATATCCGCTTCCCAGGTGTGACGACACTCTGAACAGTAGTAACGGTTGGCGCTTAAACTGTAGCTCCCACCTTCAATCCTGATAGCCTTTGCCAGGGTCAAGGCCTCGGCGATCTTTTTATGCGCGCTTTCCACAATCCTGGCGCAGGTCGGCCGTGAAACAGCCATCATCCTTGCCGCTTCTTCCTGATCATGCTGCTCATAATCCACCAGCCTGATGGCTTCATATTCATCCAGGCTTAAGGTGACCTGCTGTAGATGGACCATCGGTATGCCCTGGGGTTTAAAGTATAC